>JANWXX010000420.1 GCA_025057345.1 Polyangiaceae bacterium
CGCCTCGGGATACCTGCAGGTTCACCCCCTTGAGCGCCTCGATGCCGCCGTAGTTGACTTGGAGCCCTTCAACCCGCAGCAAAACCTCCCCTACCGGTGTCGAGGGAGGTTGTCTCGTTGGGTGAGAGGTTCTCACGAGCCTGCCTCCTCACCCTCCTCCCCGAGGTACGCAGCAAGGACATTCGGATCTTTCTGGATCTCCTCCGGAGTGCCCTCCGCAATGGTCTCTCCATGGTCAAGCACATGAATCCGCTCACATACCCCCATCACCACTTGCATGTTATGCTCCACCAGCACCACAGTCACCCCGAACTCTTCCCGTAGCCAACGGATTTGCGCCTTCAACCCTTCTGCCTCGCCGTAATTCATCCCCGCTGCTGGCTCATCCAAGAGGATGACTCGAGGCCGGAGCATCATGGCTCGGGCGATCTCTAGTCTCCGCTGGTTGCCGTAGGAGAGAGAGGTGGACGGAAGATCCGCCATGCTCTCCAGCCCGAACACTTCCAGCAGCTTCATCGCCCGCTCCACCATGGCTGCCTCGTCATCGAAGAAGGCCCGGGTGCGGGTCAAGGCGGACATGAGCCCGGTCGCTCGGGTTGTTTCGCAGGCGACGAGTACGTTCTCCAGCACCGTAAGTCGGGCAAAAAGGCGGATGTTCTGGAACGTCCTAGCCACCCCCGCTGCCGCCACCTCTGCTGGGGAGAGTCGGGTCAGGTCGATGGTACCAAGAAGGATCGACCCTCCTGGATCTGGGCGGTAGACCCCTGTGATCAAGTTGAAGACGGTCGTCTTACCCGCACCGTTAGGGCCAATGACTCCGAAGATAGAACGCTCCGGGATCACGAAACTTACATCTCCGACCGCTCGAAGGCCACCGAAGGTCTTGGAAACACGGTCGAGACGCAGCGCGCTCATGTACGCTTTTTCTCCCAGATCTCCCGCTCTCCCAGGACACCTTCAGGGCGTAGAATCATCACAGCAATGAGAGTAGCAGCATAGATGACCATACGGAGGGCGTTGAGATCGAGCCAAGAGTTGGCGGAGCGGAATTCCTGCATGGAAGGGGTCGACTGGAGATACTCGAAGAACTTGGTGGAAAAGGTGACAAAGAGGGCACCGAGGGTGGCGCCGGAGACACTGCCGGAGCCTCCAAGGATGACCATGGTGATGGCATCAAAGGAAGCCTGGAAGTTGAACTGATCGGGTTGGGTGATGGGGGCGCCGTCATGCATGGTTGCCAAGAGACCGCCGGCAACCCCGGCACCCGCCGCCGCTAGGACGAAGCTGGTTACCTTGTAGCGAGTCGGATCAACGCCGACAGCAGCAGCGGCGATCTCGTCCTCGCGGAGCGCTCGGAGTGCCCGCCCCCAGCCGGAAAACTTGAGCCGGTGACAGAGGATGAGGGCCAAGCCAACGGCGCCGAAGACCCAGAAGGGACCAGAGTACTGAGGAATCCCCTGGTCGGAGGGCCCTGCATAGCCGTTCTGGCCTCCCAACTTCCCTAGGACTCCGCCGTCTCCTACGGAGGCGGTAGCAATAAGCAGGCGGAAGATCTCGGCAAACCCCAAGGTAACGATGGCGAGGTAATCTCCACGAAGACGAAGCGAGGGGAGCCCAACGAGGACTCCAAAGCAAGCAGCTAGCAAGGCACCACCCCCTACAGAGGCAGGAACCATCACCAGGGAGCGAGGGAAGGAAACATCCCCCGGCCAGGCCTGGTGCAGGTTTGCCATAACCACTGCTGCCGTATAAGCGCCGACCCCAACAAACCCTGCATGGCCAATGCTAAACTGGCCCGCCATGCCATTGATGATGTTGAGGGAGAGAGCGATCAATACGTTGATTGCAGCTGTCATTACCAACTGCCGGAGAGACGAGTCGCCAACCACCTCCCGGAAGCCAAATTCGGCGGCCAGTCCCACAACCAGAACCACCGCATAGCTTGCCACCCCTTTGCTGCGTACGCTCATTGTGTCACTTGATGACGCGGAGGTAGGAGGGGAGTTGGCGCTTCTTCTTCCCCGGTGCGAGTTCTTCAACGACCTCCTCGCCGGTCTTCGAAGGCTCGGGGCTAGATGACTTCTCCTTACTGCTCTCCTCCGAAGCTACAAGGGTCTCTTGCGCAGGTTCGGAACCTACGGAAACTACCTTGGTGGGGGAGGGGGAGGGTGGAGAGGGAGCAGTCGGGTTGGAGTCGGCGGAGGAGGGCGCAGAAGACTCGGAGGGCGACTGAGCAGGCACCGCTCGAAGCACCGGAGGCATGCGCGGGGGCGGGGGTGCCTGGGGAACCGCTACGAGCTCCGGCGGAATATCCTCGACCCATTGATACCCCCGACCATCCCGCTTACCAATGAGCGCCCAAATGGAGGACCACGGCAAGGTGCAGTGAAAAGGTTGCTTGGCAAACGACAACGTGCAACGCACTCCATCTCCCTCAATGTCGAGGTCTGGGATGGGCGGGTTCATGTTAAGCCCAACCTCCAGGATGAGCTGGGGTACCCCCCGGAAGCGCGCCGGAACGATCACCCCCTCGCGCCTGGCATCGAGCAAGATCCTCACGGATTGCCCTTGATCAAGCAGGAAACGAAACACATCTCGCTTCGAATACGGTGGGGACATCTTATTCGACCCCTACCCTGATGCCCGCCTAGTAAGCAAGGGCAGGCCTTCATCCGTCCTACCCGGTAACGAAAAATGTTCCCGGGACGGACCCAACACAATCGCTCATACTTCTTGGGTGCTCCGCCTACGACACAGGCAAAGCCTGCACCTTGTCCGCTCAACACGGTGACCAGTTGGTGCGAGGGTGCCGTATCAAGGGAGGTCGCGGTGTGAGGAGCGTACCAGGAGAAGGCGGTGTTGGGGTCGCCAAGCTACTGCGTGGGGAGTGCGGGAGGGCCCCAGAGGTTACTTCAGCCGCTTGATGATGTGGTAGCCAAAGACGGTTTCGACGATCGCTGAGGTTTCGTTGGGTTTCAGCTTGAAGGCAGCCTCCTCGAAGGGAGGGACCATCCGCCCCTTGGTGAACATCCCTAGATCCCCCGGGGGGTTCTTGTCCTTGGACCCAGGCTCGTCGGTGTACTCTTTGACGAGATCGTCAAAGGATGCGCCCTTCTTCAGCTTGGCCAGGGCTTCCTCGGCACGAGCCTTGGCCTCCTCCTTGGTGCGGGTGATACCGGGAGGCGCTCGCATGGATTCCTTATGCATGATCAGGAGATGCTGGGCCCCGATGGCCTCGCCTTGGGGCGCCTGAGCGGGAAGTTTTGGGGGGATTTGCAACGATGATGTAGGGATGGGCTTTGGCGGTACGGCGGCAGTCGTACGGGTTTCCCGGCTAGGAGCTGCCTCCACTTTCTTGCCGACGAACTTAGAGAACACCCCAAGGTAGCCGAGGAATCCGATAGCAATCAGAGTACCCATGACTGCATGCGGTGTCCACCAGTAGGGATCTTCCTCATCTTCCTCGTCCTCCTCGTCCTCCTCGTCCTCCTCCTCGTCAACCTCTTCGCGAGCGGCGCCGGCCTTCTTGCCCTTGCGGCGCTCCTCTTCTTCGTCTTCGTCTCGCTCGTCGCGATCGTCGAGGTCGTCGTGCTTGTTCCGGTTTGCCATAAGAACCCTCGTAACCTAGAGAGGGCCTCTTAGCCTACTTTGCCGTCCGGTGCAGCTCTCTGATGCCCCCCGGGATCTTGCTATCTTCGGAGGATGCTCCTACCTACCTCTCCGCAGCTCGCACTCGGGCTCGGGCTCGCAGTTTCCTGCTGCCGAAGCGAGTCCCCGCCCGCGGCTCCCGTCAGCGACCCAGAGCCACTTGTGCTCCTCACCACCCCTGGCACACCGCCCTCCGCCACAGCCCCAACGAGCTCTGTGGGGTGGAGCGCGATACATGCACCTTCATCCGCCCAGGCACTGCCTTCCCAGGACGATCTCCCACCACTCCCCTCAGAGGCGGGCCGCTGCAGTCAGAGCGCACGAGTACGCTCAGGGGAGCTGGGCTACCGGCCCCCCGCGCCGATCCGGTCCACACTGGCCAGGCTGAGGTCGCGCTGGATGGCCTGCTACAACCGGGTGCTCGCGAGCGATCCGGGGCTCGCGGGCAAGATAGTGCTGCGCTTCGACATCGAGGCCGACGGGCGCGTCTGCCGCGTCTCGGACGCAGGATCGACCATCGGAACTCCCTGGCTGATAGAGTGCATGGTGCACAGCTCCTACGAGGTGCAGTTCCCTCCATCCGACGCTCCTTTCTCCATCCTATACCCGATCCAGCTCCGCCCCTCGCTTTGAGAAGCTTTCTCACTGGCGAAGACGCGCCGGCTCCCCGAAGAGTCGACGAAGCCCCAGGCGGGTCATGGTGATCTCCACCCAAGCCTCCAGCGATTCCTTTGGGGGATCGTACCCCTTGCTCAATTGCCTCGACCACATC
>JANWXX010000421.1 GCA_025057345.1 Polyangiaceae bacterium
CGTGCGTGAGGCCATCCGGACCTTCCTTGCAAACCCCAGTGTTCCCAGGCACTTGGCCCTGGGTGCGTAACTCCTAGCCCTATCTCCCCCGTCACCGTTGTCTTAAGCCGAATGTTTTCCACATTCTCTCTGGCTTGCTCGATCTCGAAGAACAGACGACCCTCCCTGGGAGAGCGACAGGCAAGCAACGTCTGTGCATGGACTTTCCCCATTGCAACCACGTTCCATCTGGTCCTTACCTTCCCATAGGCGTCAACGCGGACATATTGCTTCTGCGATGTCAGGAATGCGAAAACGCGCCTTCCGAGGGCCGCCACGACCGTATGCAAGGCCACCACAGACCCTTCCCCCCCTACCACTTCCTGTCCATCGCAGACTCGATCCGGTCGCGCTTTGCCCCCCTTGCGCCCTACTGTCTGCAGAACAAGTCGCCCCTCGCCTTGCAGCAAAAGGATGCCATGATTCCCCTCCCAGCCAGCGGCTCGCAGATCCCACCCTGCAGGGGGCAGGATTGTAGTGGGCGCCCCCGGAGGGGGTTGGAAGGGAGAATTCGGGACTGGGTACGCGAGACACCCCCCTCCTGTACATCCTACCAAGAGGCGTCGACCGTTGCCGGAGAAAAATAGGTAGCGCTCCCGCCCCGTGTTGAGGGCATGCTGATTCTTGCGAGGCGGCGCAGGGCGCTCGAAGAGGTTGCGGAGCAAACGGATCTGCCGCGCTTCCGACGGAAGCGGTAGCTCGACGGAAAGGGTGCTCCGATCCGCTCTCCGTAGCCTCGCCAGGAGCGAGATACACGCCGAGGAAATGGGCTCGACCACCTCGACACAAGGGCCTGGTGCCAAGGAGCAAGCCGTAGAGCCCCCGATGATCCAGACTTCCCGGTAGGCCCTGCGGAGGGGCGAGGCAGCAAGCACTTCGTCAACCTGTTGTTGTGTAACCTCCTGGCGGGTACGTGCGGCAAGTAGCTGCAGAACCTGGTCCTGGGCAACGGATTCCCGAAGGATCCATGGCTGCTGGAGGACACCCCAGAAGAAGGTGGCTCCTGCGAGGCGGGCCCGGCGCTCCAGGACGAACAAAAGTGCGAGGTGAACGAGGCGAGGTGCTCCAATCTGGGAGGGCCCCGCGTCGAACAGAGCTGCCGCGACTCGGCTCTGGGCTCCGGAGCGCCGGGATAGCTCCAGGAAGGCATGCTCCCCCCCCGCCGCTCGCCGCAGGAACTCGTCCGGCACCTCGGAGGCCAGCAACCACTCGCTCAGCAACAGCCGCTCGTAGGGCCCCCGGCGGCTCAATCCGAGAAAGCCATCTGGATCACCCTCCGCCAGCAGATCCTCTGTTACCATTGGCCCTATCGCGAGATCAAGGCGCTGGAGCCAGGGCAGCAACCCTTCCTGCAGCTCCTTTGCCATTGGAGCGAGCTGCTCCTTCCAGGCGAGGAGCGGATCGGGGAGCGTCACGAATTCACCCTAGCCTTCAAGGTCGTGAGCCCCTGGACCGTCAGGGGGCGGGGCCCTCCCAGGGAGATCAGCCGGGGTGGCTCCAGCACTACCGCGACACGCTGCGAGGTGGCCAGGCGACGCCGGATCACCTGCTCTAGCAGCGAAGGGTGCACTGAGGGAGCAAGCGTTGTGGGCAGCAGCAGCGCTGGTGCCCTCGGATCACAGCCGAGGTAGCTCACCCCGTTGACCCAGGGGAGCCGCTCTTCCTCGCCCAACACGAGGAATACCCCTGGCGCCGCCACCGCTTCGAGGGAGGCAAGCTCGTCCGCGGTGCATTGGTTCACCCTACGGAGCAATGCGCTTGCTACTGCCCCTAGACCTACTACCGCGGAGGGCGACAGGGGTACAGGGCGCTCCTGCCAAGTCACCGGCCGAGGTGAAACCAACGAACTCATTCCACCCTAAGGATACCCACAATCTGTTCCCGAAGACTCGCTAGCTCTGGAGGGATCCTGGTGACAGAGAAGCCGGCATCGATCTCCCGAGCAACCCCCTCCAACCGGAGCCTCCAGGTCCTCTCGTCCAGACCCCCTCGCCCAGCGAGGAGTTCCTGCCCCGTCCGCAGCAGTCGCGCTGCCCGGGCCAAGGGCCCTTGGGAGGCTTCCTCACTAGCTACGGAGAGGAGCCTGTTACGCGAGGCCCCCAGGAGATCGCGGAGCACTTCCCGCGCGGTTCCCTGGGCAGCAGCGGTGGGGATGGCATAGACCAGGGGCCAGAGGTCTGCTTCTCCTGGAGTAGGGCGACCGTCGAGGACCGCAGCGGCGGCGACCAACTGCTGGACCTTCACCACCCGCCGATCCGACAGCAAGATACCCGCCTTTAGCAGGAGCCGTATCGCCTCCGCCAAGCCACGCCGCACCAGCGAGAGGTCGGCATTTTGGGCCGCCTTTGCTAGCACGTCCAGATCCTCGACCCGTGCCTTACGAGGCTCACCCTGACCCCTACTCCAGCCTCTCTCCAGGAGATCTTCCAGCAGCGTGTCCGAAACCGGTTCCACAAAGATCCGCAGGAGGAACCGGTCAGCGAAGGCTGCTAGTGCATCCCCCTCTGGCAATGCATTGGAGGCGCCGATACAAACCCGGAGCGGGCACCGCAGAGAGGTGTGTCCCCGGCGAAAGACCCGCTCATTGAGCAGCGCCAGGAGTGTGTTGAGGATCGCCGTGGACCCGAGGAAGATCTCGTCGAGAAAGGCGATCTGGGCCTCTGGAAGCATCCCGCGCGTTTCCGTCTCCACGATCCCCTCCCGGAGCTTCCGAAGATCGACAGGCCCGAAGATCTCACTAGGTTCGGTGAAACGCCCGAGCAAGTACTCGAAATACGTGGCTTCCAAACCTCGGGCGATCCGCCGCACCGCCTCACTTTTGGCCGTCCCTGGCGGTCCGATCACCAGCAGGTGCTCTCCTGCCACTGCAGCGAGGGCGATAAGCTCTACTAGGGCATCCCGCTCAATAAGCCCGCGGCGGGCGTCCTCCAGCACCCCGCGAATCCTCTCCGAGCAAGCTTCGATCCCGCTCATGAGCCCTCCTTCACTTTCGCCCCTCCTCTCCCCTGCCCCGCCACGAAGCGGCTCACCGCAGGAACGAACTCCGGCGAGGCCAGGCTTGCGAGGCCTCGACGAAACTCGTTGTTCAGGGCATTCGGGAGCGACATGCAGTGCTGTTCGTAGACGGAGAGGCGGTCGTTTCTCATGCAATCCTGGGGCAATGCGGCAATTTCTTCCGCAAGGATGAGGGCCGACATCAGCGCCTGACCGGGCTCACAGAGCCGGTTGACCAACCCCATGTCCAGCGCCTCTTCGGCTCCGACAGGTCTTCCGGTGAGGATCATGTCCAGCGCTCGACTCATCCCGATCAACCGCGGCAATCGTACCGTCCCCCCGTCGATCAACGGCACCCCGAAGCGGCGGCAGAAGACCCCGAAGGTTGCATCCCGTGCGGCTACCCGCAGGTCGCACCAGAGCGCTAGCTCCAGCCCCCCGGCCACTGCATACCCCTCCACCGCAGCGATGCAGGGCTTGGGCAGCAGCATCCGGGTAGGTCCCAGCGGACCATCCCCCTCCTCTTCCACCCGATTTCCCCTTCCTTGCCCCAGTGCCTTCAAATCGGCACCCGCACAGAATGTCCCCCCTGCCCCCGTTAGGATCGCTACCCGCTGTGTTTCATCCGCTGCGAACGCCCGGAACGCCTTCGCCAGCGCCTCTGCCGTCGCTCTATCCACTGCATTCCTCGCTTCGGGGCGATCGATCTCCACCACCGTCACTGCACCACGTACCTCGACTCGCACGCTCATGAGGGCCTACGGTAGCAACGCTCTCCCAAGAATGGATTCGGAGTGCGACGAGCGAGAAGTAGTTCATCCGAGTGTCAGCGTTCCCCATAGGTCCATCCCTTCTCGGCCAACCCTCTTCGATCCGTGGACTCCGACTCGCAGACATCCGCACGAGGATGCGTAGAGAACATCAAGACGATGACCCAGCCATCGTCCTCCGAGGAACTCTGCCCAACCCCGTGCTCCTAGCCGAAGTCCACCCCCCAGCGGTACCTCCCCCCCTGCCTCTCCGCTCCATACAGGTGCCGCGAACCATCCCGGAATCCACGGGGTTTCTTCTCGTAGCCATCGTGCTTGCAGAGGCGCCCTCCCCTGCTGCCCATCTATCCGCAGCCCCCCCCCCCCCCCCCGTGCCTTCCCTGCCTCGACGCTCGCCGATGCCATGCCATCGGACATCCCCGCAAGCGCCCCCTCGATCCCTGCCCGCAGCCACCCCACCTCCACCTCACCCTGCCCCCGAAGAACCCCTCGTCTGCCTCCAGACACCCAAAATACTCCGGCATCCGGTGTGAGGGATCCACGGACACCATGGTAAGTCCAGAAGTTCTGGACAAACAGAGAGGAGAAGAGTCCTTGGCTCTTAGGCCCTCT
>JANWXX010000422.1 GCA_025057345.1 Polyangiaceae bacterium
GTCGAGCGCGAGCAGCCCCGCGGGTGTAGAGATCATGATTGCCGGGAACGATGCTCACCTCGGAGGGAGGCAGCGCCAAATCTTCCCGGAGCAGCCGGACCACCGCTGCAAACTCATCTTCTAGAGCGAGGTTCGAGAGGTCGCCCGTCACAGCAACGTGGTCAACCCCAAGGCGACGTAGCTCACGAGCAAGGGCTTGCACTGCCCATTTCTTGTGGATGGAACCCCGCCGATAGCGGAGGTTGAGGTAGCCCGTGGCTCGTTTGCTGACGAGGCGCGCTAGCGGTACCGGCTCGTCCCCATACAGATGGAGATCGGAGAGATGAGCCAGTAGCACCTCAGGTCGATGCCTCGCTCTGGTTCCTGTTGCCTCGTTGAGCACGTTTTTCCATCTTGCGAGTGATCATCTTGCGCTTGAGCATACTCATCCGGTCGATCATGAGTACACCGTCGAGGTGGTCATGTTCATGCTGGATCGCCACTGCCAGCAGACCTTCCGCCTCCAGCTCGAAGGGCTTGCCATCGAGGCCCAGAGCGCGGATTTTGACCCGCTTAGCGCGCTTAATCTCCTCGTTCACCGAAGGGAATGACAGGCACCCCTCCTCCCAAATGGCCTCACCACTACGGGCAACAATCTCTGGATTGATGAACACCATAAGCTGACTTGGCTCATCTTTGGCAGCAGGATCGACCACAAAGATACGCTTGGGCACCCCGATCTGAGTTGCCGCCAAGCCACAGCCCGAAGCAGCGTACATGGTTTCGGCCATGTCGTTCACGAGCGTCCGGATCTCGTCGTCGATGAAGGTGACCGGCTGGGCCTTTTCTCGCAGCCGCTTGTCGGGGAAGTGGAGGATGGTACGGATGGCCATGGAACCTAGCGTACCGTTGTAGCACGGTCGGCAAAGGGTTTCCTTTCTGGCTCACCTTGCTGTTGGGGAAGACTACCGAGATGGGTATTCGAGGGGCCCTCGCACGTAGGCGTCATCGCCGCAGAGCTCCCAGCGAGGGCGGAGGATGCGAGGAGCATTGGTGGGGGTGTCTGGTCCTGCCCAATCGACGGCTCCAGGGCGCCCGCGAGGCCCCAGCAGGAGCGGTGCCATGAAGGCGTGGAGATCATCCACCGCCCGTAGGGCCAGGAGGCTCCCTGCCAATTCGGCCCCCCCCTCCACCAGAAGCGAGACGATGTTCTGTTCAGCTAGGGCTTGGAGCGCTGCCCTCATGTCGACTCGTCCCTCGGAGGAGCGGGGCACCCGAATCACCTCCACCCCCCGTCTACGGAGGATTTCCTCGGCCTCGGAGGAGGCATCCAGGGCGGTAATCACCAGGGTAGGTACCTCCCGGGCAGTAGTCACCAACTTCGACGAGGGGGGAAGCCGGAGCTGTGTATCCAATACAACACGGATCGGGTTGGACCCGGGTACGTAGCGAACCGTGAGTCTGGGATCATCGGCGATGGCCGTATTGATACCGATGGCGACGGCATCCCGTTCGGCACGAAGCTCATGGACCTTGATACGCGCCTCCTCGCCGGTGACCCAGCGGGAAGCTCCGGTGCGCGTGGCGATGCGGCCATCAAGAGATAGAGCGAGCTTGAGGCTGACGTAAGGGAGCCCTGTGGTGATGAACTTGGCCCAGGGGGCCAGCAGCTCGACAGAACCTCGGTGCTCATGCAGCAAGGTCACCTGAACCCCCTCGTGCCTGAGTCGTTCCATCCCCTTGCCAGGAATGTGAGGATTGGGATCGCGAGCACCGATGACTACGCGGCGGATGCCAGCGGCCAGGATAGCATCCGTACACGGTGGGGTGCGACCGTAGTGGTTGCAGGGCTCCAGGGTACAGTAAAGGGTAGCACCGCGGGCAGCTTCGCCGGCAGCACGGAGGGCAACCACCTCGGCGTGGGCCTCCCCGGCCCGCTCGTGATAGCCGACCCCCACTACCTCGTCGTTCTGAACGACAACGGCGCCGACTCGGGGGTTAGGAGAGCATTTACCCTTTTTTCCCTCGGCAACCGCGAGGTCCATCCAGCGAGGGTCTTGCTCGGGGGTCGGCATGGAGATTCTCCTGCCGTACTACCCCTCGAACGACGAGAAGACTAGGGCAGTGTTGGTCCCACCGAAGCCAAAGGCATTGGACATGGCGTGACGGAGCCTCCGCTCCCGGGGGGTATTAGGCACTACGTCAAGGTTGCACTCCGGGTCTTGCTCCTCGACGTTGATGGTAGGAGGAACAACCCCATGGCGTAGCGCCAGGATAGTGAAGATCGCCTCCACTGCCCCCGCAGCTCCCAGCAAGTGCCCAGTCATGCTCTTCGTGGAGCTGATAAGAAGCCCATCATCGGCCCATGCCCCGAACACGTTGCGAATCGCTTGGCACTCATTCTTATCGCCGATGGGCGTCGAGGTTCCATGGGCGTTGATATAATCGATATGGGAGGGATCCAGGCGAGCATCCCGCAGCGCCATGCGCATAGCACGCTGAGGGCCTTCGGGATCTGGCTGAGTGATGTGACGAGCGTCGCTAGAGGCACCGTAGCCAGTAAGTTCGGCATAGATGCGAGCGCCCCGGGCCTTTGCGTGGGAGAGGGCCTCAAGGACCATAATCCCGGAGCCCTCACCGCACACAAAACCATCCCGCCCTTTGTCAAAGGGTCGGCTTGCCTTCTCGGGAGCTTCGTTACGTCGGGACAGAGCAAACATCGCCTGGAAGCCCCCAATTCCGATGGGGGTTACGGTAGCCTCGGCGCCCCCAGCAACCATGACCTTAGCCCCCCCCCGACGAATCCAGCTCGCTGCCTCGCCGATGGCATGAGCCCCGGAAGAGCAGGCGCTCGTGGTACAGTAGGAAGGGCCTCGCAACCGGTGGGCCATGGAGATCTGCCCTGCCGCCAGGTTGGCAATGATTGCTGGGATTGTGTAAGGGCTCAGCTTAGAAGAACCCTTGTGGATCAAGGTTTCCTTGGCCTCCTCCAGACCGGCAAGGCCACCCAACCCCACGCCTACGATACACCCGGCCTCGTCCAATTCCTCCTCAGAGAGGTTGAGCTCTGCGTCCTGGATGGCCATGTGGGCAGCGCCCAGAGCGAATTCGGAGAAGCGATCCAGTTCTTTGAGCTTCTTGCGCTCGATGAATCGTGTGGGCTCCCAGTTCTTGACCTCGCAGGCAAAGCGCACGGCAAAGCCGGAGGTATCAAACAGCGTGATGGGTGCGGCTCCGCTCCTGCCGGCGAGGAGGGCCTCCCAGGTAGAAGGGACATCCAGACCGCAGGGGGTCACGGCCCCCAGCCCAGTGACGACAACTCGTTCCATAGGGTGACTTGCTTTCCGGGTGGGTCAAGAACGTGGACGCCGTCCCGCGGCGGATGGGTCCACTCTGGCAACTGACTTCGCATGCTTCTCGATGTAATCGATGGCATCCTGCACCGTACGGATCTTCTCAGTGTCCTCATCCGGGATGTCGATGGTGAATGCCTCCTCAAAAGCCAGTACCAGCTCAACTAGCCCCAGCGAGTCGGCCCCGAGATCGTCGATGAAGGTCATCTCAGGCTTGATTTGCTCTTCGTCGACGTCGAGCTGCTCCTTGATAATCCGCTTCACTTCCGCAGCAATGTCTCGACCTTCAGCCATGCTCTCTTACCCTCCAAATTCAGGGAGAATCGAGCGGGGCCTCTAACCGATTTCGGAAGGTGGCGCACAGAAAAATCGATGCGCAAAAAAATTTTTGCGCCTGTTAGGTCAACATACCACCGTTGACGCGGAGCACCGCGCCGGTCACGTAGGAAGCCTCCTCCGAGGCGAGGAACACAATGGGCCCCGCTACCTCCCGGGCGGTAGCCGGGCGCCCCAACGGGATCGCCCCCAGCATCGCTTCCCGCACCGCCGGGCTCAGCTCCCGTGTCATGTCGGTTTCGATCCATCCTGGTGTCACTGCATTGACCGTAATCCCGCGGCGCGCATACTCCTTCGCCAGCGTTTTGGTGACCCCCAACAGCGCTGCCTTGGTGGCCGCGTAGGCCACCTGCCCAGGGTTACCGCTCTCCCCCACCACGCTTGACACAAAGATCACCCGCCCTCGCTTTGCTTTGAGCATCGCTTTGATTCCAGCGCGGGCGCAGGCGATAGCTCCTTTGAGGTTTACCGCTAGCTGCTGCTCCAGAGCCTCATCCTTGAGCTGGATGAGCAACCCGTCGATGGAGATCCCTGCGTTGGCCACCAGAATGTCGAGGCGACCCAGGCGCTTCGCCACCTCTGCAATGGCGGCCTCTGTTTCGGTCACGTTGGCGACGTCAAACCGGAGTGCCTCCGCCTGGCCACCGCACGCAAGGATCTCTGCCACCACCTCCGCCGCCTGGGACTCGTTGCGGGCGTAGTTCACCACCACCCGTGCC
>JANWXX010000423.1 GCA_025057345.1 Polyangiaceae bacterium
TGCCTGCGAGAGGTGCGCCGCCGCCCAAGTCCAGACGGGTGCATCCCGGGAGAAGCTTCAAAGGTAGCGAGGTTCGCTGTCCTGAACGGGCCGAGCCGTGGATCTTCTCCAAGGCTGCCCCATACCCGGCAGCCAGGAGCCTGCGACCGAGGGCGGTTAGCGTCGCCTCTGGGGGGCCGGTGGGGGCCAAGTCCAGCCGCTCGATATGGGTTTCGATATCGGGCTCGGATCCAGGGATGGATCGGGCGACTACCACAGCTAGCACACCAGCACCAATGCGTGGACGCAATTCAAAGCTGGCGGTGGTGGGCAGGGTCGAGCAGACGACTCCAATCCGGTCCCGACCGAGCTCGCTGGCTCGGGCGACCACTCGCCCCTCGCCGTCCAAGAGCTGTCCGTCCACCTCGCTGGTTTCCTCGCTGGGGGTTGACAGCCAGAGCAAGCAACCTCCGGCCTCCATGGCTTCGGTCAGGTATCCTGGGGCTCGTGCCTCCGCAGGGAGTACTACCCGCCTCAGCTCTCGCCACCTACCCCCCACGACTCGCTGTATCGCCAGGATTTTCTGGTCCAAACCAGGCCAAGCCTCTACCTCACGTCCCGATGCCCCAGGACGACCTCGGGCGTTGAGTGCCTTGCCTGCCCGGAGCGCTGCCTCCAATGGCACCGACTGTGCTCCCAGCGCGACACGCCCACGGCCTGTCATCCCACGAACCATCAAGTAGATGCGTCCCGTATGGGGTGGACACAAGAGCAGCGCCGGAGTTGCATCCTGAGCCTCATCCACCGCTAGAGGTGCGCCCTCGTCGGCGAAGGCCAGCAGATCCAGGTCGTCGATTCCTTCACTCCCCCGGGCAAAAGCCAGAAGGCAGGCCCCCTCAGGAGGCTCGACGAAGGTTCCCAGACGGTCCCCCTCTGCTAGGAAATCGTCTGCCAGAAGCATCAATGCTCCGGCACCTGCCGCGGTTGCTGCCGCTGCTGCCCCTTCCAGCAAGCGGTGCCCTGGGGATACTTTTGCAGGTGGTTTCTCGCTAGCCATTGGCCCTGGGAGCCTGGGAACCAAGGGCTGCATCCGCGGGGTTGCCTCGCAGGCGGTGAGTATCGCCCCCAGCAGGCTGACGCTTCCCAACAAGAGTTGTCGAATCAACTTGATCAACTTGTTCAAGGTTCCGTTCCAAGGCGCCAGAGGGCTGCCCCCCAGGCATGGCCGCCTCCGCGGGTTTCGATCGTGAGAGGGATGCTAGTAGCACGCTGGCTGCAGAAGGCGAGAACGAGTCCGTCCTTGCCAGAGCCGCCCTCATCGCGAAGGATGTGGCCGTCAAGGAGGCCTGCGATGGAGAGGGAGCGAGCTTCGCCTCGGGCGAGGCCGAGGAGGAGCAGGTAGCAGGCACCGGGGGCAAGTTCAGGGCGGAGGAAGGTGGAGCCAGTGAGACCTGTGAAGGAGAGGATTGGAGCTGAGCGAGGAGGGGAGAGTCCGCGTCGAACAATGGCGAAGGCCATAGCGGCGCGAGTGCGAGGCCCCCAGAGCATCGGGAGCGCTGGGGGCAAAGGCCAGCGGGTCAGAAGCACAACGACACGGGCGCGGGCTGGGGCGCCCCGGAAAGAGAGAGCAAGGGTAGTGGATTCAGCGATGCAGAGCTCCAGGCGTGCGTCTGCTGTGTCGCTGCGATCACGGACAAGGATCGTTCCAGTGCGCGGGTCGCGTAGCTCTGCATCGACATCCGACGTGAGGCCACCACCGCCGGCCTCGGCTAGAAGCTCGATTCTGTGGCAACCCTCGCGGAGGGGGAGAGACGTTTGCCCATGACCTTCACGTTGGGCGGAGAGTTCCATCCGCTGGATCTCTACCGCACTGGCACGGGCGCGCTCTTCGGCGCGGGCTATCCGGGCAGCGAGGGACTCGGAGGCTGGGGCACGCCCCGGGTCGAGAGGGTGCGTGAGGGGTGCGACGATCCGTTCTGGAAGCGCCTGGCGAGGGTCTGGTGCCGGAGTATCTCCGCGAGAGGTGATCACCTCGATGGCGGAGCGTGCCCCCCGCAACTCTACAGCTACGCGCTCCAGCGAGCGGCGCTCCGGACCGCAGCGGCTGAGTACGAGGAGCCCCGCCCGAGAGGTTTCCGTGGTTTCATTCATAGCAGACCCGGTAAACAGGGATACCTCAACGGCACGAGGGGCAAGGAGAGCCAGGGACAGGCAGGCAGGGCCCGGTTCCGCCGGGAGCTTCACCCAACGTGGACGCCCTTGTTCTAGGAAGAGGGGGGGATGTCTGATCACAGCACCCCCGGCAGAGGCCCAGAAATCGCCAATGCGGGCAGCGTCGCTCCTCAAGTCGGCCCAGGCTGGCGTTCCGGCGAGAAGCACTGCCAGAAACAACTGGCCGAGCACTGATATCGCCAGGACAAAGGGGCTTGAGGGGACTGTCATGGAGGGGAGGATATACCGCGCTTCCTCCATGGATGAATCGTGTAAGTTCAGCGGGACTCTCCCCGTTTCGGAGGGCAAGCGAGGTTGATCTGTGCGTCGAATGTCCTTTTTTCTCCTAGCCACCTTGCTGATCTCCTTCGTGCAGGGATGCGGCGGCTCATCCAAGTACAGCGCGGGCCATGCCGAGCGGTCCTATCCGCGCAGAATGAGCCCCCGTGAGGAGGTTCTCACAACACAGGCATCAGCCCCTGCCAATGAAGCCTCCAGGGAAGAAAGCTACGAGGATTCCAAGGAACCTAACGAAGCCACGGCTATGGCGCCTTACTCCCCACCGCCTCCCCGGTCGCAGCCCTTGGCTCAGAACGTGGCAGGTGGGCAACCTGCGGACGGGAAGACCGACGCAACGGTAAGCGAGAGCATCGAGAAGGAGGCAAGGAAGGTCCACGGGCAGCGCTCGCCGATCCTGATCTATACAGCAAATTTCCAGATGGCTGTGTTCGAGGTGGCGAATAGCCTGGCAGAAGTAGAGCGCATTGCCAGGGAGGTTGGCGGTTTCGTCACCAAGCGCACGGACCGGCAAATCACTGCGAGGGTTCCGGCAGCCCGCTTCTACGAGACTGTAGGGCGCCTGGAGAAGCTAGGCGATGTGATCCAGCGAGATGTGACGGCCCAAGACGTCACCGAGGAATACCTCGATACCGAGGTCCGGCTCCGCAATGCTCGGGCCATGCGTGACCGCCTGGAGCAGCTCCTGGCCAAGGCAAATACGGTACAGGATTCGCTGATGATCGAGCGAGAGCTAAACCGGATCGCTGCCGAAATCGAGCGTATGGAGGGGCGCCTCAAGTTCCTCCGGGACCGTGCTGCTTACTCAACCATCACTGTCTCCTTCGACCCGAAGCAGGTGGTAACGCCTCCTCCCGCTGTTCGCCTCCCGTTCCCCTGGCTTACCAGCCACAGCCTTGCCCGCCTCTTGTCGCTATGAGTAGGTTGCTCTGCCCCTTGCTCCTGGCCGTGCTGCTCCTCGCTGTCGGGTGCGGCCGCCCCTTCTCCCCTGCTACCCCGGGTTCCTTCACGGAACTCAAGGACCCACTCGACTTCGACTACCGCGCTGTCAGCGCCGATGGAGTCGTCCTTGGGATCAAAGCTCACAAGAATGAACCCAAGGTCGATCTGGCCTTCGCCGAACGAGCCTTCGAGCAACAGATTCGTTCGAATGGCTATGCGCTTCTGGAGAAGCGCGACATTCGGACAAGCAGCGGTTTCCCCGGTAAGCAGTTCCGCATGGGGCACGACGAGGCCAAAAACCCTCACCTCTACTACGTGACTATCTTTGTCACCAACGACTATGTCTATGTGCTGGAAGCTGGCGGCGCCAAGGAGCAGATGCTCCGCTACGAGGCCCCCATTACCTGGCATATCGAGCACTTCCAGATGAAGTGAGGGGGAAAGAACCGAATATTTGCCACCTTCGGGCGAACCGTCGATGCTTTCGGGCGAGGTGAAGGCACGCTAGCTATCCCCTATCTCCTGGAGGTTTCTCGATGATCCGTGTCCCTACCCTGCTCTCTTCCTTGTGTTTCTGCGTCCTTTTGTCCGGGTGCTGCAAGAAGAAGGAGGACAGCGGGCAGAAAGGTTCGGTTGCTGCTGCTTCTGCCTCCGCGGTGCCTAAGGAAACACCAAGTGGGGACGTGACCCTCCAGCGCAAGCCTTTCCAGGTTGGGGCGAAGCGTGTCGTGGAAGAGTCTGGAGAGCTGAACCTGCAGCTCAAGATGGGCCCCCGGGATTCCACCATCTCCGAGAAGGAATCCAATCGAAGGACGGAGGAGATCCTAGCGGTTGATGGAGACAAGATCACCAAGCTCAAGGTTACCTATGAAGCTTACAGCAAGGAGAGTTCCAAGGAAGATAGAGCTCGCAAGGCACCTGATTTGCTTTCGGGTAAGACCTTTCTTATCGAGGTG
>JANWXX010000424.1 GCA_025057345.1 Polyangiaceae bacterium
GGTGTGGCACTGGGGTGATTTCCGCGTGTGCGATCCGACGAAGGGCTTTCTGGAAGCTTGCCAGCTTGCCTGCAATCCTCCTTTCGGGCTCCAGGTTGATTCGTACTCTGGCGGGGCGCTGGAGGTGTATTTCGGGGGTACCTGGAAGGTGGTTGCTCCACTGGAGGGGTATGGTGCCTCTAACCAAGTCCTTGCGGTCAATGGAGGGGGAGATCCGCAATGCCAAAGTTCAACGCTGGACGGCACGATGGGCTTTGCTGCCAAGGGACAGAACAAAACGTGGATCCTCTCCACCTTTGATGTCTCTCCCTACCTCTCGTCCGAATTCCGTTTTCGCTTCCACTTTGCCTCAGCTCCTAAGGAAGAGTGCTTCCCCAACACCGCGGGGTGGTACATCGATGACGTGACCATCTTCTATGCAGGGAGTTGCAACTGACGATATTAAGGTTGCACGTGCGCATCGATCTATGGCCCCCTATGCTCGTGCGTACTTGGTTCCTGAAGGCTCATGCAGAGCCCACTCTCGGGACAGGCGTGCAAGAGGGGAGCCACCACCTGGTAACGCCTGCGTCGTGGTCCCTCTTCGAGTTCTTCGAAAGCTGGTAGCGGGTGCTCGCGTTGCTGGCTCCCGCAGTAGACGTCGCTTGCGCCGCCTCGATGCTAGGGGAGGTCAAGTTCCGTCATTGTAGGTTGCTCCTTTAGACTGTGCTAGATTGTTTCCCATGCCCGAGGGGGAACTTAGAGACACCCTAACCGCGCCCCTCAAACCCTTCGAGGAAGCCCGTCTGTCTCTGCTTCGGTTGGGGCTCCGGCACAACACGGAGCTAGAGCGATCGCTTTGGGCCGCTGCTCGCATTTGCGCCGAGTCGGTACAAGTCAGAAGAGTAGGCATCTGGATCTTCGAAGGGGACAAAGCTCTCCGAAACATTGTGACCTACGATGAGACAAGACCCGGTGTACTTTCGGGCGAACTCTTCGACTTGACCAGTTGCCCTGTATACCATGCGGCAATTCGGTCAAGGCGCGTGGTGGCGGTAAGGGATGCAAGGAACGACCCAAAAACTGCTGAAATGAAGGAGAGTTACCTCATCCCGCTGGGGATTACTTCCATGATGGATGTCCCTATCTATGCTGATGGTGACATCATTGGCGTAATCTGCTGTGAGCACTCCGGTCCTTGTCGTGAATGGTCCGAGGGGGATTGTGACTTCGCCGCCTCTGTGGCTGACATCATCTCGTCGTTGTTTCAGCAGGCTAGGCATCTGCTAACGGAGGAGGAGGTTTCTCGCATGAAAGAGCGACTGGCTCAGGCCGAGCAGATGCATGCCCTGGCCCGCCTCGCCGCTGGAGTTGCCCACGATTTGAACAATCTCCTCTCCATCATTCTGCTCAATGCCGGGATGCTGCCTCCAAGCCCCCAGGCTCGGATGATCGAAGAGCAATGCCAGGCTGGTTCTCGCTTGGTTCGCCAGCTTCTGGCGTTCGCTCGAGATAACCCCCCAGAGGAGGAGCGGGTGGATATACGTGACCTCGTGGGGCACATGGAAACGCTTCTTGTATCGGCGCTGGGGTCCGGTATCAAGCTAGTACTCCGCCTAGGAAATATCCCGCTGGAGGTTCGGCTGAACCGGGGCGAATTCGAGCAAGTGATGTTGAACTTGGCGTTCAACGCTCGGGATGCGATGAAACGACAGGGGGGGGCTTTTGAGGTGGAGGCAAGTTTGGAGAGGGACGACGTGGTCCTGCGGGTATCGGACACCGGCGAGGGGATGAACTCGGAAACCCTACGGCGCGCTTTTGAGCCATTCTTCACCACGCGGCGCGACCAGGGGGGGACAGGGATGGGGTTGGCCATTGTGTACGGTGCCATGCGCCGGGCAAGGGGTCAGGTGGTGGTAGAGAGCCAGCCTGGGCAAGGCACCACCTTCGAGCTCCGATGGCCGAGGGCCAAGTAAGGTTCAGGGCACGAGTATGTGCGCGACCTCGGCGAGGGTGCGGAGATCGTGTACGTCGTAAGGGAGCGCGGGAACGTGAATCCGGAGAGGGGCCTTGGAGGAACGAGCAAGGGCTTCCTCTAGGCGAAGGAGATGGGCTCCGTCGAGCTGGGCCTGGCGTCGCTCATCCTCAAGGGCCAAGGTGAGGCGTTCTGGGGCATCCTCATCGAGGATAAGTCCGAGGGACTGGATGGCTTGGCGAGCCGCCTCTACCGAGGTCGTTCCGGAGGGAGCTACATGAAGGCGATTGACCACCAAGGCGTCTCGGGGCATCCCTTGTTCTTCCAAACGCTCGCTGAAGAAGAGCACCTCCTGAATGGCCATGGGGGATGGGCTGGTGACCAGCACGTACGCAACATCGGGGGCGCGTAGCGTGCGGGCCACTTCCTGGGCTCGTTCCTTGAAGCCGCCAAAGAGATCGTTGAGATCGGTGACAAACTGAGCCACTTGTTCAAGGAAGTCTCCACCGGTGAGCTTGCCGATTCCCTTGAGCACGATAGCCGCGCTCTTGGCCAAGATGTTGAAGCTAAGCTTGCCAGACTCCTGGAAGGCTTCGATAAACCAGCGCATGGCGGCGCTGTCCAGGGCATCCACGAGGCGTTGCGGAGCATCGAGAAAGTCAAGGGCATTGGTGGTAGGAGGGGTGTCGAGCAGAATGAGATCGAACAAACCGTTCGTCTTGACCGCGTGAAGCTTCTCCATCGCCATGTACTCGTGGGTACCAGCAAGGGAGGTAGACACATACTGGTAGAGTCGGTTGTGGAGGATACGGTCCCGAGCCTGAGGGCTGGATGCATACCGATGGACCAGCTCATCGAAGGTGCTCTTCGTGTCGAGCATCATCACCGTAAGAGACCCAGCGACGTGAAGCCCTGCCTCGGAGAAGCGTTGGGCATCGACGGTCTGCGCTTCGGTGGTCATGGCCTTGAGGCCAAGGCTGTTTGCCAGGCGTCGCGCCGGGTCGATGGTAAGACAAAGCACTCGCTTGCCGCGGACCGCTGCTGCGAGGCCAAGTGCAGCGGTGGTAGTAGTCTTTCCAACACCCCCGGAGCCGACTACGAGGATCACACGGCGGGAAGCGAGGAGCGGTTCCAGGGACAAGGCATCCTGCCCGTAGCACCCTCGGCAGGAGATGCACAAGATCGAAAAGTTGTCTCTCCGGGCCAGAACGCGGAAAATTTTCCGTGATGGTTCCCTCCGTATCGGACCGACGGCAGCGCCGCAGCAACGACCCGATCACCGCTCTACACTATCAACTCGCTCATACCCGCTACCACGGAGGCTTCGATGCACTGGTTCTGGTGGACCAGGCAGGTGCTCTCGTGGCCGGGGCTGGTGCCTGGCCTCTCTGCGAGGAGCTCGCTGCCTTCGCTCCTCTTCTCTCCGATGAACCCTCTCGACCTCAAGGGGAGCCCTCGGAGATCCTCCGGCTTCGGCCCTATGTCCAGCTCCAGACCCTCCGCTTCCAAGGCGTTACAGTACTGCTTGCGGCCCGCAGCATGGCCCCCGAGGCTGTCGAGGGCCACCTGGCAATCGCTGCCGCTGGCTGCCTACGAATTCTCGCTTCCGCAAGCTCTCTCGCAGCTTGACCCAAGGGGCGTTTGGATCTCTTGTGAGAGGCCATGAGGCTGCTCTTCCTATTTCTCGTCGTCCTGGGTACTATCTCTCCATTCGGCTGCTCCTCTTCCGCCGTCTGGCGACCTGTTCCCGTCTCCCTCATCCCGGCGGCTCCGGCGCCGACCCAAGGGAAGCGTACACCTCCACACCGCCTACTCGCTCCCGAAAAGACAGAGGCCGACAGTCCCTCCCGCGAGTGAATCCCACTAGGCTCGTGAGTTCCCTTCCCGAGTGGCACAAAATAAGGCAGATTTTAAGAGTTCCTCCTGAGGACTTCCAATGATGCGACGCTCCCTCTCACTTCTTCCCCTGCTTACCATAGTTGTGGGGTGCAATAACATCGCCGGCCTTAACAACCTGGAGACGGTTGATTGCGTAGGAGATTCCTGCGGATCTGGTGGTGAGAACGCCAGTGGTTCCGGCGGAAGCAGCACCGGCGGAACTGCAGGGAATACCGGGGGAACAGGGGAGGGAGCTGGGGGAACTGCTGGCGGCGGCACCGGGGGTGCGGGGGCTGCCGGCGCTGGTGCCGCAGGTACGGCAGGCACGGCTGGCATCGCAGGGCAGAGCGGTGCTGCAGGGCAAGGGGGCGATAGCGGAGCTGGCGGCGATAGCGGAGCTGGCGGCGATAGCGGAGCTGGTGGCGATAGCGGAGCTGGCGGCGATAGCGGAGCTGGTGGCGATAGCGGAGCTGGTGGCGATAGCGGAGCTGGTGGCGATAGCGGAGCTGGTGGCGATAGCGGAGCTGGCGGCGATAGCGGAGCT
>JANWXX010000425.1 GCA_025057345.1 Polyangiaceae bacterium
CATCGCCTTGTAGTCCTCTGCTGTGAACGGGCCCTGCTGTTCTGAGTCGATGCGCTGCACCGCGGCCATCGTATCGAGGATTACCTCTAGGGGTGTCCGCTTGCCCTCAGCTACCGGAGTGACCAGCCTGGGCAGGATGTGATCCAAGACTCGGTAGCGATCAATCCATTGGGCTGGATCCTCCGGCTCATCCATCAGGGCTTTCAAGTACTTGAGGATCCAGGATGCAGTACCTGGAGCCTTGGTTGGAGTCAGCTTGCCATTCTGCTCGATGACGCCAGGGGCCGCTAGGGGGGAGAGGGCCCGAAGGATCGGGGCTAGCGTTTCCTCGTCGTTGAGAACTTGGAGCAGGTCGCTGAGGGAGGTGAGCGTCAGGGCAAAGGAATCCGGGGAGTTAGCAGCTTCCAGCAGGTAGTTGAGCAGCTTGCCCAATTCGATTCGCATTTCCTCGTCAGCCCGGAGAGCCTCGTTGAGGTCGTTGATAGCGGAGAACAGCGGACCTTCCATGACCTTCCGGAGCTTTTCCGTGAGCTCCTTGCGGGCCCAGTCGCACTGCTTGTCGGACTCACGGGTGGAGCAATTGGCATTGACTTGCTCGCGCACCAGCTTCCCTAGGATTGGCAGAGCTCGTGCAATAGCAGGGTTCTTCCAGGCACTGTTCTCCGCAAGGAAGAATTGATCGACAAGAGAAGATCGTGCTGTCCGCCAGTGCGCTTTCTTCTGCGGGTCGCCGAAGGTATCGAAGCGCTTGTCGAAACCCCGAAGCGCCTGGACAAACAGGTCGTAGGGGGTGACTTGTGCCTTGAGCTTGCCGTTGTTGGTTGTAGTCGCTTTGTTTCCGTGCCGATCCGTGATCCCCAAGGAGGCAGCTATCTGTGGATCGAAGAGAAATGAGATCAAGGAGCTGGTGATCTCCAAGGGCGATCGGGGCTGCCCCTTCTTCACTCGGGGTGACGTATACGGGAAGGTATCCATCGTCGTCACCAGATCCGAGGCGGTGCCAAAGAGATCGCTCTGGGTAAAGATCCAGGCGAGTAGTTCCTCGTACCGGAAGAGGGAAGAACCGTTGCTGGACCAGTGGCGATCCAGAATGGTGATAAGATCTAGGAAGAGCTGTTCACCCAGGCATCGTCCTTGGGGATCTTGAGGACAGATCTCTCCTTGCGCAGGGAGGTACGAGTAGTTGGCGAAGGCTGTCAGGGTCGGGCGGATCCCCTCGAAGAAGCCACTGGAAGGTCCGTTGCATTCTGCTTCGCACAGCGCTTTTTCCTCGGTGCCGAAGCCGGAACAATGGGAGAGGCACTCTGAGGGGTGCTTTTCTAGGTAGGGGGTTTCCGCAATGAAGAAGGTGTCCGGTTCGATCCCTCGGAGGGTCTTGTCATAGCTGTCGCAAACGTTCACGCCTTTGGCGTTTTTAGGGCAGAACTTTGTGCCTACTGGGTCAAGAAGGTGGGAGATGAAAGCGTTGAGGTCGTTGTTCTTTCCAGTGATGAGTGGGTCAAGGAACTCAGGCTTGTCGACGGTCTTTCCCTGAGCCCCGAAAAAGACCAGACGCATCAGACCCTGGGGGGAGGGGATGGTGGCCACACCATCGATGCCTGTGCTGCCTTTGAGCAGCTTATTGATGGTCATCTCGCAAGTCTTTCCGAAAGGCTTGAGGAGGTTGTTGATGGTGCCCAGTTGATCGAGAAGACTTTGGTCTTTGACCACGAGGCGAGCGCGTCGTGGGTGATCGAAGTCGAGGATTGCATCGACGAAGAACACACCGAGGTCATTGATTTGGAGAAGCTCGCACTCTTTGTAGGGGTCGGTGAGCAGGTTGATAAGGAAGTTGGCAACGCCGTTCGGAAGCTCGAAGCCACAGATGGAGAGAGGCGTTTGGAGGGTAGCCCCTTCTTTGTTGCAGGAGTTCACATGGTTGGCAGCAGCTATGATCCGCGCGAAGCGTTGGAAGGCGCTGCGGTTGTCCCCTTGATCCGGGAGCTCGCGGTTCACCTTGCTCTGGAAGGCGGAGCCACCCTCTTTGAGGGAGTAGTTGTTGGTCTTGTTGATTGGGGGGCCGTTGACGTTGTGCGGGTTGTATCCGATGCGATCGTTGAAGCGCATCGGGGCAGCGAAGGCGCCAGGGAGATATTTTATGGCGGCGGGGTGCACCAGCGCTAGCGTCAAGTCGGAAAGGAGCCCGCGGGGGGGTTGGGCACCAGGCTTGCCAGTGTAAAGGTCGGGGCCGACGCGGGCGACCTTGGCAAGCCAGTCGGTCATTTCTTCCCAGAAGGTGGACGTATCGTCGAGGATGGCCTTGGCGTACTCGGGGCTCTTACTCTGGTTCCAGATGGCCCAGGCGAGCTGGAGAGCTCGGGCGGTTTTTTCTGGATACTTCTCGTGAATGGCCAGGATAGAACCGAGGAAGTCGTCGCTCTCAGGAGCGCCAAGGAACTGACCCGAGGCATGGACCAGATCCAGCAAAGGGGAAGCGTTGGCATCGAATGCCTGGTAGGGAATCGTCACTCGTGCTGAGCCTGTGCCGTAGTCTGCTGTGGCGGTCTTCTTTGGACCAAAGAGGAGGTAGCTACCCTCCAGGAGGCGGGTAAGCGTCGAGTGCCCTGCATCATCCATAGCCGTGATAGGCCTTAGGTCGTCGAGCATCGCATGGAGCATCGTCCGCGAGGTGTCTAGGTAGGAGAACAGGAGCTGCCCTTGACGGAGCGCCCGCTCCGAGGCGTCGAAGGTGTACTCTTCAGAGAAGAGGGCGCCAGGAGTAGCAAAGGGAGGAGGAACCCCAAGTGGCTCGCCACTCCCATTCACAAAGCGACCTAGGATATCAACGTCGGGGTAGCCGTCACCGTTTTTGTCTGCGAAGGGCTCGGGGATTGTTCCTACCTTACCCGGGGTCGCTCCCCGAGGCACCGCAAACCCCCGAAGATCGCGAGCCACCAGGAAGCGAGGTGGGTCTCCCCGGGCGAACACGTCATCTTCCGCCAGCAGCAAAGACCCCAGGATCTCAAGCTTGAAGCGGGGTCGATCCGGCTGAAGCGTCGCCGCCTCCACGGTGATCGGGGCCACCTTCGGGTCTGGTTCAAAGGCGCGGAGCTCCTGCTCCACGACCCGGAGCGCATGCTGGAACTTTCCTTCCAGGGAGCCTCCGGGGCCGGTGCGATCGAGGAGCAGTCGAGTGAAACGCCGCAGGTCTGGGTAGGCAAGCAGGATCCGAAGAGAGCCGAGGGCTCGAGACGGGGGGCGGTAGCCCTCGCGACCGCTCATGAGGGAGAGGGCTTCTCGGGCCTTGCTGGAGGAGGAGAGAGAGCCCATGAGTGCGCCGAGGGCCTGGGTGGTGGCTGGCATCAGGGGGGGCTCTGGGTTCTCCTGGGTAGCGTAGGGGCTGGATTCGTAGAGGGGGGTCAAGCGTTTGGTGAGGAGGTCGAGAGCGTCGTAGAGCCGGACTTCCTTCTTTGGGTCGAGGGGGTCGGGGATCTTGCTATCCGGGAAGATTGCATCGAATGCCTCAATCAAATCTGTCCGGTGGCGTCCCATGGCCTCGATCTTGGCGATAGCTAGGCGCCGGGCCTCCGGGGCCTTGGTGGCAGGGGGCAATCGCTTGGAGTCAACCGTGGTACCGGACCAACCCTTGCTTCCCTTGTGGCAGATGGAGCGGTACGAGGCTCCGGAGACATCCTCTGTAAGAGAGCTGGCCCCCACTCGGTCGCAGAGCGCTGTGTATATTTCCTCGCCGAGGGTGTTCTTCTGGCTCGACACCCGGCGTGTGGTATCAAAATGACCTGCACAGGAGAGGGAAGCCCCTGCGACCAGCATTGTGACCAGTAGGGTCAACCTGCGGGTGAAGAAAGAACGAAGCCCCATGTGAACCTCCGGGAGGTTCACGATATCGACACCGGAGGAGGTTGGGAACCCCCCGTCTTACCCTCTGCCAAGCCGGGGAAACCTACAGGTAAGCCTGTAGATCTTGGAGGCAAGAGAGGTGGTCAGACCATGAAAAGCATCTCGCGATACTTAGGGTAGGGCCAGAGATCATCGTCGACACGAACTTCAAGGGCATCGACGGCAGCACGAAGCTCATTCATAGCAGGGAGAACCTTGCTACGGAAAGCTTCTGCTTCTTCCACGACGCTGCCGGTGCGGTGGGTTGCGTGAAGCGCTGCCTCAAGAGCCTGGATTGCTATGTTGGTGCTATGGACTAGCTTACTGACCTCGGCAAAGGTTTCGCTAGCCGCAGGGATGTCCTTGAGAGGGGCAAGTCGGGTTAGGTAAGAGAAGGCTGCGGGGAGTACGCCCGTGCGAGCCATCTCGATAGCGACCTTGGCCTCGATGGCGATGCGCTTGCAGTAGTTCTCAAGGCGGACCGTATAGCGGCTC
>JANWXX010000426.1 GCA_025057345.1 Polyangiaceae bacterium
TTGGTTGCGGCGGCGCTTCGGAGGCGGGGGGCCGCGCTGCTCCTAGGGCTGGCAGCTCACGGGTGGTTGGCCCGGGACTTCGAGCCACTCGCTGTCGCTGCTACTGTGCTTCTTGCAGACCTCCTTGGAGGGGCGCTGGCCCGCTGGTGTGCCCGGGGGGTTTCCGTTACTACCCTGCCCCAGCAGGCGCTCCTGGCTGCTGTGAGTTTTAGTCTGCTGTTTGTGCAGCGGGTGGCCATCCAAGGAACTCTAGATATCGAAGGGATGGACTGGGGATGCGCTGCCTTTGGGGAGGTCGCCGTATCAACTCCGGTGGTGGGGGTAGCGCTTGGGCTTAAGTATGCCCTGGCGGCCTGGGTGGTGATGGGAGCCTTCCTGGCGCACTTGGGGCCCAAGGTCAGTGTAACCCTCTGGCAGGGGGCGGTAGCACTCTGGACCGTCCGTACCGTCGTGCTCCTGGCTACCCTGCTGTTCGCTGGTACCAGCTTCTGGACTGGGCTGCGTACCCTGGGTGATCTCCCCTTCGCCCTGCTCTACGCTGCCTGTTCCGCCCTCGGGTGGCTCTGGATTGAGCTTGTCCATGCCCAACGTGCCTCGGAGCCCGCGCTGGTGCCTACTAGGGGGGTGGCGCCGCCGTGCTAGGATCCTGCTGATGGCAGAGCGAGCTTTCCATGATCTCCTGCGGGCGTGTGCAGCGGGGCTTGGGGCCGTGGGAGTCCGGGGAGTGGGGGCGACGCTGTTTCAGGCAGGAGGGCGACATCTGTTGGATGAGGGGGCCCGTGCTGCAGCCCGTCAGGTAGTTGACTGGGCTGCACGTACCGCTCTCAGCTCCCTGCTCCCTAGGGGGGGCCTCGAACATCTGGCGGGTTGGGGGGTTCAGCGGGCGCTGGATGCTGCCCGGGCCCTTGGAGGGCGGCGCCTCGCGGAGTTCACCAACCAGCTACTGGCCAGTACCCCGGTTTCCGGTGCCATTGGCCGGATCTCCCATGCCGCAGAGGGGGCCGCTAGGCGGGTTATGATGCAGGTTGCCGACCAGCCCATGAAGCCCGGTTTTCGCAGGGCCGCTGGCTCTATGGTCCGGGTGGCTACCGGCAGCACGGTAGACCAGTTCTCCGCCGCCGCGCGTCGCGCTGCGGGAGCCGGGGCCCTGATCGATGGCATTGCCAGTGGCATCGACGCCACCCGGGCCTACCAGCAGGGGGAGATCACTGGGCGACAGGTGGTAGTACGCATCGCCCTTGACGCCACCACGGGAGCCATTGCTGCCGGAGCTGGGGTCGCCCTAGGGGCCTGCGCCGTTATCGTCCTTGGCGGTCTCAGCGCTCCGGCCCTCTTTGTCGTAGGTGCCACGGGCTCCCTTGGGGCCAAGCAGGCACTTCGGTGGCTCTTCGATTGAGGGGCACCTTCCAGACTCGCTCTATCGTCCGGGACTATCGTCCGGGAAAAACCGCACTTCCTGCTCCAAGGGGATGGCAGTACTTACATTCAGGGGTCCGCTTCACCTCTGCCGTTCTCTGAGGGTTCCTCGGGGTTTGCCCTACGCTGTCTCTCCATGTCCTCCTTGCCTGCGGTTTCTGTTGCTAGGGTTTCTTGGGGGGGAGCAGGCTCCTTCTCCCGGGAGGAGGTGTCTTCCTCCCGTCCCTGGAGGCGAAGACGCCCCTCAATGCGGGCGTGCTCGGCGGCGAGCTTGCGCAACTCAGAGCAAGCGAGAGCAGCACCCAGGTAGGAGGCTAGGGCTGCAGCGAAGGCCTCGTCGTCTGCGGACCAGCGGCGAGGATAGCGTGTGTGCTCTATGCAGAGGACACCGGCGAGGTAATCGCCCTGAAGGATCGGGACCGCAAGGAAAGAGCAGAGTTCCGGGTCGACGACACTGCGGACGACAAGCTCCACGGTGCGGGGATCCTCAAGGGCGTCTTCGGCAGCGAGGGGGAGGCGTGCGGCGAGGGCAGCGAAGAAGTTGGGGAACTGCTCGGTAGGGAGGTACTCAGGGATCTCATGGGTGCTGGAGAGACGCTGGGAAGAAGCAACCCCCTTGAGCCATCCGGAGGCAGCCTCGAACATCCAGAGACTGGCACGCTCGACGTCGAGCCCTTCGACAGCTGCGGTGGCGACGGCGGTGGCAAGAGAGGTGAAATCGCCCTGGGCAATCTGCTTCTCCCGGAGCAGCTCTACCAGCACGCGGGCCTGGCGCTCCAAGGGATGCGTAGGATGCCTTGCGCTCTCGGAGGGCGGTGCGTCTCTGTCCGCGAGGCGAGGGTGGGGGGGGCGAGCCAGACCGGAGCTGAGACGTGCCAGGATCGGACGAAGTTCCGAGCGCTCAAACCAGAAGATTGATTGGCCCTTCATGAGCATCCTCGCAGGTGAGTCCGAGACGGGGTTCGATTTCCATGGCGAGGCGCTCGAAGGCGCTGGCCTGGGGAGGAGGCGTGCGGGACAGGAGGGAGAGAGGGACACCGAGTGTGCTCGCCTGGAGGAAGATGGGATCCCGGGGGATCAGCGTCTCGACCAGAAACTCCTCGGGGAACTGGGCCCAAAGCTCTTGGGCGACGGCAAGGGAGGCCTCGTTTCGCATCTGGATCATGACCAGAACCAGAGCGACTAGAGAGAGAGGCTGCCCTTGGGCACGGAGGGTACCCACCAGATCCAGGAGTTGTCGTATGGATCGGAGGGCCAGGGGCTCAGCTTGGATAGGGGAGAGGACATGGGAGGATTGCTCAAGGACGATGCGAGTGACGCTACCGAGGCCGCTAGGGGTGTCGAAGACGATGAGGTCGAAGTGCTCCTCAGCGTCTGCGAGGAGGCGATCAAGGCCATGGGGAGAGGCAAGAGAGCGAGCGAAGGTGTCGATGTCCAGGGGAGATACTTCGCCGGTGAGCAGGAGGTGTAGCTCCTGAAGGCGGGTCTTGAGGATCATGTTGCTCAAAGGCGCCCCGGCAAGGTAGCCAGCGAGGCTCTGGGGTTGCTCACCCTTGCGCGCAAGGGACAGCCCGATGGAACCTTGCGGGTCTGTGTCGACAAGGAGCGTACGATGCCCGCGACGGGCCAGGGAGAAGGCCAAGTTCAGAGCAAGAGTCGTCTTGCCGACTCCCCCTTTTTGACTTGCAACGGCCAGTCGAACCATGCGTAGGGTCCTCCAGAATGAGCGCGGGTGAGGTCAGCAGCGTTCTCCAAGATGCC
This sequence comes from Polyangiaceae bacterium, assembly GCA_025057345.1. Classification (GTDB taxonomy): domain Bacteria; phylum Myxococcota_A; class Polyangia; order Polyangiales; family Polyangiaceae; genus JANWXX01. The sequence goes on from JANWXX010000426.1 coordinate 3,178, forward strand.
CCACCCAAGCCCCGCCAACAAGATGCACCTAACCCGGGAGAAACAATGCTACGCCAGGCAAAGCTCATGGATGACCCCCACCTGGCCACTCCCTGCCACTTGCCGCTTCTGGCGGCGCTGGCGGTTACCGCGATGGTGACAGCGCTCTCCTGGCTGCTGCCGACACACTATGCTGCCACAGGGGTTGGGCTGGGTTTTCTGGGGGCAACTTGGTGGTTGGTGCTTCGGGGGGAGGAGGAGAAGATCCGCCATTACGGCCTCGCCCTGGGGGGTATCTTCGAAGGGCAGCCGCTGAAGGCCCGCCGGCTGCTGCGGGAAGGTGGCCTCGCCCTGGCGCAGGCTGCGCTTGCAGCACTGATCGTCTTCCCCCCCTTTGTGGCTGGGTACTGCGCTTACTGGCACCCGAGGAACGATTTCCACTTCAAGATCCCGCCTACATTCGCCGACGACCTTTTGGGGCAGCTCCTCGTGATTGCGCTTCCAGAGGAGGCTTTCTTCCGGGGTTACCTCCAGACAGCCCTGGATGTGGCTTGGCCACCGCGCTGGCGTCTTCTGGGTGCCACAGTGGGCCCCTCACTGCTGGTGACCAGCGCCATCTTCGCTGTAGGGCATCTGCTCACCGAGCCCAGCCCAAGCCGGCTTGCGGTCTTCTTCCCGTCGCTGCTCTTTGGATGGATGCGCGCCCGTACCGGCGGCATTGGTGCTCCTACACTGTTCCATGCTGCCTGCAATATCTTCGTCTCCTTCCTAGCCCACGGCTTTGGATTCACCCGCTGATGACCCTCCGTGCTGCCCTTTTCGACCTCGACCGTACTCTCGTTCGCGAAGAAACCGCCAGCCTCTACGTGCGTTATTTGCGCTCCACTGGGCAGGCAACCTGGCAGGACAGCGCTCGCGTTGCTTGGTGGGTGCTCCAGTACACCTTCGGAGTGCTGGACGCGCAGAAGGCGGCTACGGAGGTCACCTCAGCGCTCCGTGGTTTCCCAGAGACGGCGATGGCAGCCCGGTGCGATGACTGGATCCGCCGTGATGTGTTGAGGTTCATCTCCGACGGAGCTCGGCGTGCGGTACTGGAGCACCAGCGCCGAGGGCACCTCACTGCCATCGTTACCGGGGCATCTCCCTACGCAGCGCGGCCGGNGGCTCGGCATCTGGGTATCGACCATGTGGTTGCCACCGAGTTCG
>JANWXX010000427.1 GCA_025057345.1 Polyangiaceae bacterium
TTTCCAGTCATGCACCTTCGACCACTCGGTCACCTCTCCCAGGGGCTCAACAAGCAACCCCCAAGTTGGCCACGGGCCAGCGGAGAGAGTGGGATTCGAACCCACGGTACCCTTGGGGGTACACCTGATTTCGAATCAGGCACCTTCGACCACTCGGTCATCTCTCCGCCGCGCAACCTCTCAGAAGCACTCCTGCTTGTCAAGCATCCTCCTCAGCATGGCTGCATTTGTCTTCTTACCTAACTTCCCCATGAGTGCATCGTTGCGGAGAGAAGGCAGTCTAGCTACTCTGGGCTAGTTGACCTCCCTCGTGCGGAAGGAAAGACTTTATGCGTAACTTGAAAATGATGGGCCTTCTGGCCCTGCTCGGTTCTTTGGTGGTGGTTGGCTGTGGAGATGATGGTAGTACGACCACTCAGTCGGCTGGAGGCTCCCCTGGGTTCAGCGGTGCGGCGGGGGCCAGTACGGGAGGCACCGGTGGCACTACAAGCATCGCGGGCTCCGGCGGTTCCGGCGGGGCCAAGGCCGGTACGGGAGGCACCGCCGGCAGCGGTGGCTCCGGCGGTAGCGGCGGCAGCGGTGGCTCCGGCGGTAGCGGCGGCAGCGGTGGCTCCGGTGGTAGCGGCGGTAGTGGTCCGAGCTGTGCTGGCTTGCTCAACCCCAACGCTTGTGGCTCCTGCGTCGAGGCCAAGTGCTGTGAAGAACTTCTGGCTTGCGATAATGACCCACTTTGCAATGCATGCCTGGGCGGTAGCCAGAATACGGAGTGCAACGACAGTTCACAGTTGAGCAGCCTCCTTGAGTGCCTTGACACCAACTGCCCAACCGAGTGCAGTGGCGGCTCGGGTGGTGGGACGGGCTCTGCAGACTGCGAGGCCCCCACGGAGTCACCTTCCAAGGGTTCCTGTGTAGCGGAACTTGTAGGGAAAGACAGCCAGTTCCCTTGTAATCCGGTGACCAACGAGGGGTGCGACACGGCGGCCGGGGAGGCCTGCGATTTTGGGGAGAACGGCTTCCAGTGCTACCCGGCTCCCAACGACCAGGAACTTTGCGAATCCTGCGGGGAGCAAGCGGGTTTCTGTAAGGGTGGCCAGACCTGTGCGGGAAACAAGTGCGCCAAGTTCTGCTGCGACGACGGCGACTGTGGCAAGGGCAAGTGTGATAAGGGTGCCGTTGGGGAGGGCAGCCCTCTTGGGATTTGTCTGATCGAGGGTGGTTCGGGCGGCGCAGGAGGGGCTGCTCCAGCCCCTGATTGTAAGGCTCCTGCTGAGTCTCCTTCCAAAGGAACTTGCTTTACTGGCAAGGGTTGCAATCCGGTAACGAACGAGACCTGTGATACAGCCAAGGGGCAGGCTTGCGATCTTTCCAGCAAGGGTACCTATGAGTGCTTTGATCCACCTAACGACGTAGCGCTTTGCGGTGCTTGCGATAACCAGGATGGCCCCTTCTGCCTCCCGGGCAGTGCCTGCCTCGGCGGCAAGTGCGCCAAATACTGTTGCGATGACTCGGACTGCAGTGCTGGAGCTACTTGCGGCTCCAAAGACAAGGACGGCGTAGGCTTCTGCATCGAAGGCTCTGGGACAGGTGGTGCTGGAGGGGCTGCAGGCGCTGCCGGAGCAAGTGGCGAGGGCGGGAACGCCGGGGACGCTGGGGCTGCAGGAGATGCTGGCTCCGCAGGGGAGGGTGGTTCCGCAGGCGAGGCTGGCTCTGCTGGCTCCGCAGGGGATGGGGGGAGCGGCGGTGCGTCGGCTGGTTCTGGCGGAGCAGCAGCGGGCAGCGGTGGTGCCTCCGCCGGTTCTGCGGGTGCCTCCTCCGGTTCTGGCGGAGCAGCAGCGGGCAGTGGTGGTGCGTCGGCTGGCTCCGGTGGTGCCTCCGCCGGTTCTGGTGGTGCGGCGGCCGGCTCTGGCGGCGAAGGGGGCACAGGTGGTGCGGCAGCGGGCGCCGCCGGTTCCTCTGGTGGGCTGAGCTCAGCCTGTCAAACCTGCGCCACTTCCAACTGTGCAAGCCAACTTGCAGCATGCCTAGAGAATCCAGTGTGCTCCAGCTGTCTTCAGAATCCTGCTCAAGCGCAGTGTGCCAGCAACCCGCAGCTCGCTGCAGCGATCTCTTGCGTCTGCAAGGTAGATGGTTGCGGAGCCAAAGAGTGCTCCAACGAGTGCAAGATGCTCAACCCCTGAGCTGATCCGTCTCCTCATCGGGAGGATAGGAGGGCTGCCATCCTCTGGATCGTCAGGGGGCGCAGCCCTCGACTTTGTTGCTCACCAGTATGGCAAGCCGTTCCTGAAGCGAAGGCATGCGCCCCCAGTGGTTGAGCGTGTGCGCTGCTCCGTTGTCCGCTAGTACAACACGCAGGTAGCGAGGGGTGAACAACCGCCGCTCCCGAAGCTCAACAGCATACGAGGCCCGCGAGGAAGTGCTACAAGGAATTCTCCGAGGCGCTCGGCGAAGGTGCGTGCTGGGATCTGGTACCGCTTTGGTATGGGGGGAAACTCAAAGAGAAAGGTTGCCCGGTGAAGCAGCCGTCTCCAGGGGACAAGCATGTACTGGCGAAAAAGACTGGGTCGAGTTCATCTGGAGCAAAGAGACCTAGCTGGGGGTTGGATTGGGGCATAGGTCAGAAGGTGGCGAGGGACCAGCCGATCAGCTTGTAGAGGATGCGGGCACCCACGATCCCGTTCCATGCATCCGTGTGAGGGCCCGGAGCCACCTCGGTCAGATCGAAGCCAACGATCTTCCTGCCGGAGCGCGCCACTTCCCCCACCAGGAAGCTCGCTTCATGGAACGAGAGCCCTCCTGGCACCGGTGTCCCTGTCCCTGGGCACAACGCAGGGTCTAGGCCGTCGATGTCCAAGGAGATATATACCTGCGGCGGAAGATCTTCGACAATTCGAGCGGCAAGCTTCTGAAACGTCTCTCCGGAGAAGCGAGCCTGGGCCATGTCCATATCGAAGTGCGTCTTGATGCGCCCTCTTGAGGCTTCGATGAAATCGAGCTCTCGCTCGCTAAAATCGCGGATCCCCACCTGCACCAGCCTTGCCACTCCGTCGATCTGCCTCATCACGTTGTACATGATTGATGCGTGGGAGTAGGTGAACCCCTCGAAGGCTTCCCGGAGATCCGCATGAGCGTCGATATGGAGGATCCCCACTCCGGGGAATCGCTCGGCGAACGCTCGGATTGCCCCGAAGGGAACTGAGTGATCCCCCCCTACCACCCCCACAAGCTTCCCTCGGGTAAGAAGCTCCCGAGTAACCTCGTAGACATGTTCGTTCACGTGGGCGCAGATCTCGTTTACTTCGGCGAGACAACTGGGGAGTCTCGGGTCCACGGAGAGGTCTCCGCCGGCCTGGAGGATCGGATCTGCGGCCTCCCGGGCACGGGCGTTCCAGTCGGCCAAGGCAGGTAGGGGCTCGCGAAGGAAGATTCCCTGGCGGTAAGGTCTCCCGGTTTCCCGGTCGAAGAGATCAACTTGCTTGCTGGCCTCGAAGATGAGCACAGGCCCCTCGGCAGCACCCCGGCGGTAGGAGGTAGTCGCATCGAAGGGTACCGGGAGCAGCACTACGGTGGATTCCTCCTCGCCGGTAGGCAGACCGAAAATGCCTGTCCCTGGTTGAGCCGCCGCGTCAGGATCGAAGTTCGTCATGGGGCCTGCATCGTTGCCGTACCTCCCGCGCCGGAGCAACTCGGCTGCCTCACCAGTCGCTGGAGGCACCACCACCGCCGAAATCACCGCCCCCGCTGGACCCGCTGTCGTAGGTGGAGGTGGATCCGCTGTCGTAGGTGGAGCCGAAGTCGTTAACATGGCTTGAACAAGATAGATTCTCATCGCCGAAGCCATTTCCTCCATGGCTTGAGAGAAAGGATGGGGCCACATAAGTGAGCATGGGGTCAGCTCTTGAGAGAAGTTCGAGCACCTTTCTCGTGTCGCACCTGTCCCTCATGTCCATCTCGATCTTCGCTTCTTCCAGGATGGCAAGCCCCTGTTCGGCCAGAGGATTTCTCCCTCCACCTGGCTTCAGGAGAACCTGGTAGTTGGCTTTTTCCTGGACCTGCTCTTGCAGCTTTCTTGCTTTCTTCCAGCGCTTCTTTCGTTCGATGGCGAGTTGCTTCATCTGCTGCGCAGATTCCTCCAGCCTCCTGATCGCTTCCCACGCACTCTGTTCGATCTGCAGGAAAGCCTCGACCTCCTCTGCCGTAGAGAGAGAATGGATCAAGGATAGTCGAGCGATGTGCGAGCGTGCTTCCAGGAGCAGGGCGTCCAATCCGATCCCTGGGTCTTCCCGGGGGTGGCGTCGCCGGAAGACCTCCCTGGCCTGCACGCCTTCCTTCACCAATTGTTCTGTAGAT
>JANWXX010000428.1 GCA_025057345.1 Polyangiaceae bacterium
TCGGAACAGCAAGCGAAACGCTCGTTCTAGCGCCATCAGGCTCTCCTCCTCAATGCCACGGCGCCGCAGCCCCACTTTGTTGAGCGCACGTACCCGTGCTCGATCGCCCCCCGCAATCACGAAGGGAGGAACATCACGCTCAACCATCGCCCCCCCTGCAAGGAAACAAGATTCTCCCAAGCGTACGCGGGGCTGTACCGCTACCAAGCCGCCGGTCACCACATGATCTTCCACCCGAACATGGCCTGCCAGCAACGTCCCGTTGGCCAACGTCACCTGATCACCCACCCAACTATCGTGGGCTATATGACACCCCGCCAGGAACAGTCCACCGGAGCCGATCCGCGTCACCCCACAGTCCTTGCTCGTCCCCCGATTCACCGTGACCTGCTCCCGGAAGACATTCCGGGCGCCGATCTCCAATCGTGTTGGCTCACCCCGGTAGCTCCGGTCTTGAGGAGCTCCTCCTAGAACCGCAAATGGGTGAACTTCGTTCTCGTCCCCTAGCTCCGTGGGACCTTCAATCACCACATGAGACAACAGCCTGGTTCCAGCACCGATCCGGACTCCTGCCCCAACTACGCAATAGGGACCTACCTCCACCCCCTCCCCCAACTCAGCTCCGGCGCTCACCTGCGCTGTAGGATGAATTTTCACTCCGCTCACGGTCCCCGATCAATCACCGAAGCAAGGAGTTCTCCCTGGGCGCAAAGCGCCCCCTCTACACTTGCTTCCCCACGGAGCTTCCATACATTCATCCGGTGATGCATCACCTCGCAGTACAAGTCGAGGCGATCCCCAGGAACCACAGGCTTGCGGAACTTTACCTTGTCAAGGCCGAGAAAGTATATGAGGTTGTTGCTAGGGTCGAAGGGTTCGGATGCATAGGCAAGGAGGCATCCAGCCTGGGAGAGCGCTTCCAGAACAAGAACCCCAGGAAGTACGGGCCTGCTCTGTCCTTGAAACCAAGGCTCACTATATGCGACGCACTTATGCCCACGGATGAACCGTGATGGCACAAGCTCGGTCACCCGGTCTACAAGGACCATCGGATGGCGCAGCGGAAGCACCTGGAGGATGCGGTGGATGTCGATCTGAGGGGGGCGAGAGGTGGTCACGGTAGCTAGGGAGGCGTTCGAAAGAGGCGCGCTAGTGCGCGAAGCCAACGGCGGTGCTCAATGGCCGGATAGCCTGCCACGGTTGCCCCAGGGGGGATATCCCCGATCACTCCAGATTTGGCCGCAAGCCGGGCTCCGGCACCCACATGCACGTGGTCCGCCACCCCTACTTGTCCTCCGACGAGTACCCCCGCCCCAACCACCACCGACCCCGCAAAGCCGCTCTGGGCTGCCACATGCACCCCTGCCCCGATTCGGACGTTGTGCCCCACGTGAACATGGCTATCCAGCCTGGCTCCACGCCCAATCCGCGTGGGAATGAGGACACCTGCATCCACGGTACAGAGAGCGCCAATCTCCGCGCCTTCTTCAACCACAACCCCTCCCGGATGAGGCATGCGCACCGAAGTCGCTCCTCCGGGGAGCCACCCAAACCCCGAGCGTCCTAGGACCGAGCCTGCTCCAACTCGTACCCTTCGCTCCAGGATCACTCCACCCAAGATCACCACGTTGGGCTCGAGGATTACCTCCTCCCCTACCTCCGCTCCTGCGCGTACCACAACACCAGGGGCAATCCGGGCTGTGACAGCGATGCGAGCCGCAGGGTCAAGGTACGCCCGATGTCGTTCGTCCGGAGCTTCTGTACAAGGGAATGCCTCGCTAAGTAGCGTTGTGAGGACAGTCTGTGGCTCCGGGTGGATCCAGCGCCGTCCAACCGGTAGACGGGAGGCCAGAGAAGGATTGGTGAGAAAATATCCGTCTCCCGAGAGAGCTTGTCGAACCCATCGAGAGCGAAAAACAGGAACCAAAGAAAAAGGTTCAGGGGTATCCTCCGGGGAGGCGAGGGAGAGGATCTCGCAGGAGCGGATGTCCTCGTCCAGAGAGCCGCCGAGGCGCCGGGCAAGTGCAACAAGAGACCACGGTGCGGGAAGGGGGAGAGGCACGCGCTATCTCGAGGCAGCAGAAGGAGGAGCGCTGGACGGGGGGGCTGCACTGGAGGAGGCAGCTGCACTGGGGGGAGGAGTCGCAGCTACCTCCTCGTCGTTGTTGTACATCAGAATGATCTGGTCCGTGATGTCAAGGTCGGCCTTAGCATAAGGAACCACCTGACGATCCAGGATCAGATCGTAGCCCTCGCGCTGGGCAAGCTTACGCAGGAGACCAGAAACACGGCTGTAGATGGGGGCAGTCACATCGTTCTGCTTACGGACGCGCTCCCGCTCATACTCGGAGAAGACGATCTGCAATTCGTTGAGTTGGCGCTGCCAATCCTCCAGGGCACGCTGAAGAGCCTCCTTGGAGAGCACCTTCGCCTGCTTCTCGATGTCCTCCTTCTTCTTGGCAAGCTCTTCCTGGCGGAAGTTGAGTTCCAGTTGGCGTCGCTCGAAGTACTTACGGAGGGTGGATTGGGCGCGGAGACCATCCTCGGTCTCCATGACTGCACGCTGCATGTCAATGACGGCAATACGAGGTGGCCTCGTGTCGGCAGCGTGGCCAGGGGAGGGGCGCAGGGCAGTGGTCAGGCCAAGAGCACCAAGGGCGAGGACCACCCAGTGGGAACGGAAACGAGTCACCATCATCCCTTCTTTCCCGGCTTCTTCTTCGGGTCTACCTTGGTGGGTTCAGGTGAGGGCGGGGGGACGTTGGACTCGCTGTTGTAGAGGCGGATGGCCTGTTCCGTCAGGTCCATAGAGGGCTGCTGGAAGTGGACTGCTGCCTTGTCAATCACTAGATCGTAGCCCCCTTGACGAGCGAGACGGCCAACGATGGTGAGCATCTTGCTGAGGATAGGTTGGGTCGCTTCTACCTGGCGTTTCTGGATATCTTGCTGGTATTGGCCCATCAGCTCTTGGAGCTCAATGGCTTTGCGCTGGAGCTCCTCCATGCCGGCCTGGCATTGGGCTTGAGAGGTGCTACGACACCGCTTCTCCAGCTGGAGTTTCTCCTTGCGGAGGGTTTCCTCCCGACCGTTCAGCTCGACTTGACGCTTGTCGAAGAGTTTTTTGAGATTGTTGTTGGCTTGAGCACCCTCGTTGGTTTCGTTGATGGCCTTCTGCATGTCGATGACGGCCATCTTGGTCTGGGCGCAAGCCTCCTCAGGGGCAAGGAGTGGGGCCCCTACAAAAAGAAAGGTCGCCAAGAGCTTGACGTACTGCATGACCTCGATGCCTAGCGTTGCCCTCCAGAGCGGTCAATTCCGCTGTGTGCGCAGGCTGGTGGTCAACCCTCGAATGTGCCATGATAACAAGCCCGGCGCGGAGAAACCATCATGGGTTGTTCTGGATGCAACTGTGAGCCCCCTGATCCGATGACCAGCACTCGCGAGCGGTGGCGTATCCTCCTGTTCCTCGTGGCGCTAGGTGGCGTACTGCTGGTGATGGCTTCCCGCTTAATTCAGCCTACCACCGGCAGCTTGCCCCCTCCCATGGTCAACGAAGCGAAGAAGTCGTTCCCCTTGTCGTCGACCACGATAAACGCGGGGAAGTTGACCACTTCGATTCGCCATACCGCCTCCATCCCTAGCTCCGGATAGTCGAGCACCTCCACCTTTTTGATACAATCCTGGGCAAGCCGTGCGGCAGGACCGCCGATGCTCCCAAGGTAGAACCCTCCATATTTTTTACAGGCCTCCGTAACCGCCTTGGAGCGGTTGCCTTTGGCGAGCATCACCAAACTTCCACCGGCAGCCATGAAGGCATCCACGTAGCTATCCATACGCCCGGCTGTGGTGGGTCCGAAGGAGCCCGAGGGCATCCCATTCGGGGTCTTCGCTGGACCTGCATAGTATACGGCATACTTCCGGAAGTAGTCAGGCATCCCCTCGCCACGATCGAGGCGTTCCTTGATCCTGGCGTGGGCGATATCTCGGGCAACCACCAGCGTCCCGGTGAGTGAAAGACGAGTCTTGATTGGGTAATGGGAGAGGAGGGCTCGGATCTCGCTCATCGGAAGGTTCAGGTCGACCTCTACCGCTTCGTCGGAGAGTTGCATGGCAGACTCTGGGAGGTACTTCGCAGGGTCCGTTTCCAGCTGCTCAAGGAAGATCCCCTCTTTCGTGATCTTGCCGAGCGCCTGCCGATCCGCAGAGCAGGAAACAGCAAGGCCAACAGGACAGGAGGCACCATGACGCGGGAGCCGGATCACGCGCACATCGTGACAGAAATACTTTCCACCAAACTGTGCACCAATACCGGTGCGTTGAGCCAGCTCAAGAATCGTCTG
>JANWXX010000429.1 GCA_025057345.1 Polyangiaceae bacterium
GGGACACTTACCCTTTTGGCTTGCACTGTGGAGCAGCCGCCCCCGCCGGTTCCCCCGCCGCCGCCCCCGCCCCCGCCGCCCGCGTCGTACGCCGCTCCTGAGCCGGAAGAGCCTCCGCTACCGCCGCCTGGACCGAAGCCGACGTTCGAGAACCCGGGGGGCATGTGGATGCCTCAGCAGATGATGGAGCATGGGGCGAAGCTCAAGGCGCTTGGCCTCGAGATCGAGCCAGGACAGCTCGCGGATCCGACCTCGAAGGTGCTGGGAGCCGTCGTGAGCCTGGGGGGGTGCTCCGCCAGCTTCGTGTCGTCGGAGGGCCTGGTGGCGACCAACCACCACTGCGTCCAGCGGGCGCTCCAGTACAACTCGACACCCGAGAAGAACCTGATCCGGGACGGATTTCTGGCGAAGACCCGGGAGGAGGAGGCATGGAATGGCCCGACGTCGCGGGTCTTCGTGACCCGGTCGTTCCAGGAGGTCACCGGGGAGATGCTGGGGGGGCTGGAGAAGCTGAAGGACGACCGGGCAAGGTACGACGAACTGGAGGCCCGGTCGAAGCGGCTGGTGAGCGAGTGCGAGCGGGGGAAGGTCGGGGTCCGGTGCTCGGTGGCGAAGTTCTTTGACGGAGCACAGTATTTCCGGGTCGAGCAGCTGGAGCTCCGGGATATCCGGCTGGTGTACGCTCCCGCGGAGGGCATCGGGAACTATGGCGGCGAGGTGGACAACTGGCGCTGGCCCCGGCACACCGGAGATTTTTCCTTCTACCGAGCCTATGTGGGCAAGGACGGGAACCCGGCGGATCACGGTCCGGAGAATGTCCCCTACCGACCGCCGACGCACCTGAAGCTGGCGTCGAAGCCGCTGGAGGAGGGGGATCTGGTGCTCGTCGCCGGGTACCCTGGACGGACCTCGATCTACAAGACCGCCAGCGAGGTCAAGGAGGCCGTCTCCTGGGCGTACCCGCGGCGGCTGAAGCTCTGCGAGGACTACATCGGGGCGCTGGAGGAGGCCTCCCGGAGCGACAAGGAGGCGAGCATCCGTGGGGCGCCGCTCCTGCGAGGATTGAACAACACCCTCACCAATACAAGGGGACAGCTCGACGGCCTGGTCAAGGGCGGGCTCGCGGCGGAAAAGGAGCGGCTGGAGGAGAAGCTCAAGGGGTGGATCGACGGCGATCCGGAGCGGAAGAAGCGCTACGGGGACGTGCTGGGGCGCATGGCGCAGCTCCACGGGAGGCTAGCAAGGACCCGGGAGCTGGACGCCAGCGTGGAGGAGGTGCTTCGCTTCCCTCAGCTCCTCGGGGCTGCCGTCATGGTGGTACGCATGGCGGAGGAGCGACCCAAGGCCGACGAGAGGCGCAAGCCGGACTTCCAGGAGCGCAACTGGAAGCGCCTGGAACAGTCGCTGGAGGCCCTGGAGAAGAACTACAACCGGACCGTGGACCGGATGGTGCTCCGCAAGGGGTTGCTCCGAGCGAAGGCACTCCCTGGGGGGGAAGGTGGCGAGCTGCTGGCGGTGTTCACCGGCAAAAGTAAGCCGACGGAGGAGGAGATCCAAAAGAGCGTGGACCGACTGTTCGAGCGTACGCGGCTGGAGGACAGCAAGGAGCTGCGGAGGCTACTGCAGCAAGGGAAGCTGGCGGATCTGAAGAAGAGCAAGGATCCACTGATGGAGGTGGCGCTCAGGCTCCGGGGCCTTCAGAAAGCGATGGAAGAGCGGGAGGAGACCTACACCGGAGCCATGACCCAGCTACGCCCCCGGTACATTGAGGCATTGCGGAGGATGTCGACGGGGCCGCTAGCACCCGATGCCAACGGGACGCTCCGGATCACGTACGGCACTGTACGCGGCTATCGTCCTTCCCCGGGGGCTCCCGTCTACAGGCCGTTCACACTACTCTCTGAGGTGGTCGCCAAGCATACCGGAAGCGATCCCTTCAACGCGCCAGCGAGGCTTTTGGAGGCAGCGAAAGTCAAGAACAACCCTTACCGGGATCGGCGCCTGGGGGATCTACCGGTGAACTTTCTTGCGGATCTGCACATCACCGGGGGCAACTCGGGATCGGCCACGCTGAACGCGCGAGGAGAGTTGGTAGGGCTGGTCTTTGACGGCAATTACGAGGCCATGGCAAGCGACTGGGTGTTTCTTCCCTCGATCACCCGGAGCATCCATGTGGATCTTCGCTACATGCTATGGATCATGGACGCGGTGGATGGGGCTGAGCGGTTGCTGCAGGAGATGGGGGTCGAGGGGAAGATTCCCTAAGGATCATCAACCGCGGATGGGCTCCAGGGGAGCATAGCCATGAGCGCGGACCCAGGTGATGTGCATGCCACGGCAAGTGCTTGTATAGATGCACTCCTTGCAACGTAGGCTTTTCGTATAGAAGTTCTGGAGAATATACCGTTTGGTATAGCTAGCCATATGGATGCGACCGTCGTCGGCGAGGGTGGCAGTATCCAGGACGGTAGGGCGAGGGGAGAGTTCACGAGAGGGAGATTCCAAGGTGAGGCAAGGAGCAACATTTTCGACAGGGACCGGTCGAGGGAGGCTACGGAAGAAGGCGCGGAGGTCGATGTCGCTAGCCCGAGCTTCGGTGACCAGCTCGTAGTTGGGTTGGTGTAGCACCAAGCGCGGTGGGATCTCGGGGAGAGCAAGGATGGCAGGGGCAGTGTCTTGGGTGAGCAAGACGACGACCTCAAAGGGGACTTCGAGGGAGAGCAATTCGTTCATTTGGGCTGGATTTGCAGCGACAGCTTGGACGAGTCGCTTCCCCCGGAGACGATCGCCCTCGAGAGCATCGGCGAGACCTCGGTAGTCGTCGAGATGGAGGCGTACCTCCTGGGCAGAGAGGCGATCGAGGAGGGGAGCAGCGGCGGCGAGGTGGCGAGCTTCGACAGAAGCAAGGCGCGCGGACGGCAGGGTGCCGAGGGTGGGGAGGACGTGAGGGACGTGAATCTCGTCGACATGAGGGGCCTTGCGGGCATCGATCACCTCGTCGAGGGTGTCGCAGAGGCCTTGGAGGTAGCAGTACTGGCAACGCTCCGGCTGACGGCACATCAGTTTTTGACCGATGGACAGGTAGCGGTCGTACTCCTCACGGCGACCCCGTACTTCGTCGTTGAGCTTGTAGGGATCTTGGATGAGTTCCTCGAAACCTTCGGCGTGGGGCGGTGGGAAACGATTGAGCCAGATGTGAACGTCGGGACGCTTGGCTAGCTCCAAGGCTCGGCGGATGGAGGCGACAATGGTTGGATCTTCCAGATCGTAGAAGAGGTGATCTCGGGCGTCGGTCCAGGCGTTCCCGAAGGGGATGACCTGGAGCAGGTCGAATTCGCGTACTCCCCATTCCAGGAAGGTTTCCAACATCTCTGGAAGGTGGCGTACGTTCATTTTGTTGATAACTACATCCACGCTGATTACGACCTGACCAGTGGCCAGCGCTGCCTTGAGCCCTGCAACCTCCTGTGCGAAGGCACCTGGGGTACCCACAAGCGCGTCATGCAGCTTCGGGGTGTGGCCGTGGAGGGAGAAGGTGATTTCGTTGAGCCCATTCCTGAGTGCTGCGTTCAGAAACTCTGGATAGCTGAACATACGACCGTTGGTTACGGTTTGGATCCATGGGTAGCCAGCCCGCCGCCCTAGGGCTATGTAGTCGAGGAATCGAGGGTGCATTGTGGGCTCCCCACCGGAGAGGATCAGCCGCTCTGCCCCTTTCCTTCTGCCTTCAATGATCTGCACCCGGATCTCTCGATCATCACGCATGGTGCCGTTGTGGGCATGGGAATCCAGGCAAAAGGTACAGCGGTTGTTGCAGTCGTAGCTCAGCCGTACCCAGTTCCTCTTCTGGTGGGCGGCATCCTCATGAGCCGTAACCTTCTGAAGCTCGTCGGCCAGGGGATTGAGCGGGGCCGTGGAGGGAAGGACGGGCAGGCGCAAGGCGGTCATCTCCTTGAGTGTACCGTGGTGGGAACACCCTGGCGCAAGCCCTGCTGGGGTCAACTTCGCTCGTAGCGGAGAAGCCACTGGTTGGAGGTGGTAGGCCCCACCTCCCTGCACTCCACCAGCCGCAGCGGTAGGCCCTCCGTCGCCCGGTGGGCCTCTGTGGCACTGGCATTCCGGTGATGTTCGAGCACACCCGGTCCCTTTTCCGCACGAGCCGCATGGATGCGGCTGCGGACCAGCCCAAAGGCCACGTTGTCCACCACGAGCAAGGTGCCCCCAGGACGCAGGGCATTGGCCAAGCGGGTCAACACCACCCGAGGGGAGGTCAAGTGGTTGAAGCTCCGAAGCAGCAGCGCATGGTCCAAGGAGCTCTCCGGTAGCTCTACG
>JANWXX010000042.1 GCA_025057345.1 Polyangiaceae bacterium
GGTTTAGCTCATCGCCCTCGCGGAGGATCCTTCGAGAAATAGGCCGTCCTTGGTGCTCGACCCCGTTTGCTGAGCCGAGATCTACCGCATAATAGCGCCCCTGGAGGTACTCGATGGCAAGGTGTCTGCGGGAGATAGATGCGTCAGGGATGGCCAGATCGCAGGTATCCGAGGAACGCCCAACCAAGAACTGCTCTTTGTCGACTGGGTAGCGCCGCCCTTCGTATTCAATCTCCAGGGCACCGAGGGGAACGGGCATGGGCAACGGTGGAGGAGACGATCGGTCGGGAGAGCTTTGCTGATGGTGCCTCGGGAGATTCTGGACAGGGAGAGGGAACGCAGGTGGTGGGGGATCCGCTTGGCGCTGTCGAAGGTAAACGCGAATCGCCTCGTTGATCAGATAATCGATGGAGCATTCTAGAGCGCGGGAGAGCTCTTCCATCGAGGTCCACAAAGCGTCCTTGCAGAGGAAAGTCCGCGTGGATTTAGCAAGGACGCTCGGGCTAGGCTCCAACGGTTCGGGAGGGGCAGGAGGAAGTTGGGTGCTGGAGGAGGAGCCACAAGGAGATTGTCACCTCCTCCTGGGGAGCCTGGCTAGCCCGGTGGCAGAAGGAGCTCTGAGCTGTTTCCGCAGACATGCCCAGAAGATGTGCCGGGGAAGGTCCATTCCGAGGCAGGGAGCGCCTGGGGCTCCCAGGGGCGGAGCAGGGTACGGCGCGGAAGCCCGTGGCGAGCTCGCAGCTCGGCATAGAGCCTCTGGAGTCCAGCTCCATAGGCTTCACAGGGAGCGGTGCTGTAGCCCCGCAGGCAGAGCGTCCGTCCCGCTGCTGCTGGGTCACCCCCGTCGAAGTACGGGAGCGCGGAGCCGAAGTGGCCAGTGAGGATCCGCCAGTAATCTAGAGCGCCGTCCAGCGGGGTCGGATAGCTGCGGAAACGGACCCGCTGCACCGCCCAGCGCTCCTCCCCTCGGAGATCTCGCTCTCGCACCCGGCGCAGGTGCCAGCTTCCTCGCCACTTCCGGGAGATGACTGCATTCCCTAGGTTGTTCTCGATGCAGGTCGCCCCCCGGGAGATTTCGTGGGCTACGTGGGCCCAGGCCACCAACCACCGCTCCGGCCCCGGGTAGACACCGTACAGCTCCCGGTGCGCTTCCCCCAGGAGCCGTCCGATCTGCTCGTTGTCCAGTGGCGTCGCCTCTCCTAGCGGTCCCGGAGCGTCGTCCTCGGTTAGCGCTGGTGGAGAGCGCTCAGGCGCGGCCGCCTGGGTCGGCACTGGGGTGGAGAGGATCGGTTCCGCAGAGGCTTGCAGAGGGGCTTCTGCTGCAAAGGTAAAATTAGACCCTATTCCGGGCAGGGGGAGTAGGGCAGGGACTTGCGGTCCTGAAATGGGGGAAGGTGTCTTGGTTGCGGCGCCCCAAGCTCCACCGAGGAGCCCGAAGGCCAGCAGAAGGCGGGTTGGATGGGCAAGTACGCGGAAGAACAAGACCTCGTAGAGGCTAGGGAACTCAGGGGGAGAGGGCCAAGATTTCCGAGGAAAAGCAACCACTGGGAGGGAGCAACGAAGAAGAGTTCCATGAAAAACTTTCTGTTGCTGGTGTGGCTACTAGGGGCGTGTGTTGTAGTCCACGATGATGTGGAGGCCTTGCTAGCTCGGGGGCAAGGGGAACAGGCGCTTCGGAAGCTTGCTCAGGACGAGGCTTTCCTGGCCCACCAAGCTCCCTCGGAGCAAGCGCGCCATGGACTGCTGCGGGGTCTGGCGCACCTCTCCCTGGGGGATCGGCAGACGGCTCGCTGGTGGCTATTCCAGGCCCGTGCCGTTGTCGATAGGGAACCGGAGGCGCTCTCTCCTCTGGACCGCGCACGGCTCCTTGACGCACTGCACAGTCTCGACGGTCCTTTACCCTCCCGCTGGCTGCACTAGTGTTTTCCTATGGCAACGCCGCGTGTAGTACGTGCCCCAAGGGGCACGACGCTCTCTTGCAAGGGGTGGGTCCAGGAGGCTGCCCTCCGCATGCTCTGCAACAACCTCGATCCGGAGGTCGCCGAGCGCCCCGATGACTTGGTGGTCTACGGGGGGTCCGGGAAGGCTGCCCGGTCCTGGGAGGCCTTCGACGTGATCGTCCGAGAGCTCCGCGCCCTCGAAGGAGACGAGACGCTGCTGGTCCAGTCGGGGAAGGCGGTGGGCAGGCTGCGGACCCACCCGGATGCACCCCGGGTGCTGATCGCCAACAGCAACCTGGTGGGCCGCTGGGCCACCTGGCCCGAGTTCCGCAGGCTGGAGGCCCTGGGGCTGACCATGTACGGGCAGATGACCGCTGGCTCCTGGATCTACATTGGCACTCAGGGAATCCTCCAGGGCACCTACGAGACCTTCGCGGCGGCACGGCGCAGCTTCGAGGCACGCCGGGGGCGGCCAGCCCGGTGGCTCCTCACCGCGGGCCTCGGCGGTATGGGTGGCGCCCAGCCGCTGGCCGCCGCCATGGCGGGTCTGGGCTCCGTCTCCGTCGAGGTCGACCCGGAGCGGATCGAGAAACGTCTTGCCACCCGCTATGTCGACGAGCGCATCGACGACCCGGAGGCCGCGGTGCGCGAGGCGATCCGCAGCGCCGAGGCTGGGGAGCCCCGCTCCATCGCCGTCTGCGGCAACGCCGCCGAGCTATTTCCAAGGCTACTGTCCCTTGGGTTGATCCCTGATTTGGTGACGGAGCAGACTGCGGCTCATGACCCGCTAAACGGGTACATTCCAGCAGGGGTCGACTTGGCGGCGGCTGCCCGGCTCCGGGCTGACGAGCCAGAAACCTACATGCGCCGTGCTCGCGAGGGCATGGCCGCCGAGGTCACTGCCATGCTCGCCATGAAGGAGCGGGGCGCTGAGGCCTTCGACTACGGGAACAACATCCGGCAGAACGCCGTCGAGGCGGGCTGCTCTCGGGCCTTCGACATCCCAGGCTTCGTGCCAGCGTACATCCGGCCCCAGTTCTGCGAGGGCCGCGGGCCCTTCCGTTGGGCTGCTCTCTCCGGCGACCCCGCAGACATCGCGGCCACCGACGAGATCGTCCTGGAGTGCGTTCCAGACAACCCCTCGCTCCGTCGCTGGATCGAGCTGGCCCGCCGTCGTGTCGCCTTCCAGGGGCTCCCGGCCCGTATTTGCTGGCTGGGCTACGGCGAGCGGGCCCGCGTCGGCCTCGCCTTCAACGAGGCAGTGCGCTCTGGGCGTGTCAAGGCGCCCCTCGTTATCGGCCGCGACCACCTCGACTGCGGTAGCGTCGCCTCCCCCTACCGAGAAACCGAGGGTATGAAGGACGGGAGCGACGCCATCGCCGACTGGGCCATCCTCAACGCCCTGGTCAACACTGCGGCAGGTGCATCCTGGGTCAGCTTTCACCATGGCGGCGGCGTTGGGATCGGCAACTCGCTCCACGCTGGGATGGTCGTCGTAGCGGACGGTACCGACGCTGCTGCCCAGCGCCTGGCCCGAGTGCTGACCACCGACCCGGCGATGGGCGTGCTGCGCCACGCCGACGCGGGCTATGAGGAGGCGCTGACCTGCGCTCGCGAGCGCGGGGTTTACCTTCCTCACCTGGGTTGAGGGGCTACAGCTCGTCTCCGAAGGCGACGGTAGCGGCGGCGTGGAGCGCCAGGGCACGATCGGGGAGGCGGGCCAGCGGGAGTGAGAGGCAGGGGCCTCGGCAAACCTCCGGTGAGCCGGTCGCCTGCCAGCGGACCTCTCCCTCGATGCCTAGGCGAAGCCTGGAGGAAACCCAACGCTCCAAGCCGAGCTGCGCCGCCATGACGAGGCCTTCCCTCCGGATCGAGAGATCGCCACGCTCGCTGGCCATCGTCAGCCAGCCGAGACCCGTCTGGTAGCCGACATAGGGCTCCCAAGGGCCCTCGGAGCGTGGGTACCAGCGCGCTAGCAGGGCGATACCGGTCCACCGGCCGCGGCCTTGCCCCTCGTCCAGCAAGCCTCGGGTGTTCCAGGAGAACCAGGCACGATCAGCGGCAAGGCCCAGGGCCCAATGATTCCAGGGGCGCCAAAGGGCCGCAGCACCGAACTTGCGGGGAGACTCTAGGGAGGTGCAGGGGTCCACCTGCTCCACGGAGGAGGGGGCCGCCCTGTCGCAGCGGAGGGCTGCAGTGCCGCCGTGGAGAAGGAATTCGTAGGAGCGGCGAGGCTGCTCCTCAGGGGGAGCCGGGGCGGCTTCGTGGGCGAGAGGGGGGGGGGGGGTGGGACGCGGGGCGGCCACATGGCACCTCATATCGGTGCGGGGGCGCTTGGGTTGCTCGTGGCGGGGGGGCTGGTAGGGTGCTGGAGATGGCGGTGCGGCGGCAGCTCCCGATCTTGAACCAGAAGATGGCCTCTCCAGCGGGGGCAGGAACTTCTCCAGAGGAGGGGGCAGATCGACCGCCCTGGCACTGGTCGGCGATCGGGGCGGTGCTCATCTTCGCTCTGTGGTTGCCGCTAGCGATGGTGGGGCAGTGGCTCTCCCGAGGGCTGCTGGGGGTGCTGGTTCCGGTGGGGACTGCAGAGGAGACGGAGGCGTTTCTGGCACGGGCGACCGGGGCGGTCCGCTGGTCGGTGAGGACAGCGACGGTAGGGCCTCCGCTGCTGGGGTTCGCCCTAGCATGTTTGGCAGGAGGGGCGATGGTGGGACGTTTCGGTGGGCAGGCGGGAGCGAAGGAGGCGGCAGTGGCGGGGGTGGTAGCGGCGTCCACTGCTTGGGCGCTCACGGCGGCCAGGGTCGGACTGGGAGCCACCTGGATGCTCTGGCCGCCGGTGGCGCTGCTGGGGGCGGGGTTCGCGCTGGCGGGAAGCTGCTGGGGAGAACGGCAGAGGCCGCGACCGTAGGCGAGGTCTCGTGCTCTAATGGCCGCCTCTACGAAGGGGATCGTCCAGCATGCCACTGCTCGCCATCGACCAAGGGACCACCGGAACCACCGTCTTGCTCCTCGATCTTGAGGGGAGAACCCTGGGGCGCGCCACCCGGGATTTTCCTCAGTACTTTCCCCGACCCGGATGGGTGGAGCACGAGCCGGAGGAGATCTGGGCCTCGGTGGTGGGGGCGACGGAGGCGGCGCTGGTGGCGGCGGGGCTCAAGGGGACGGACGTGGAGGCCGTCGGGATTACCAACCAGCGGGAAACCACTCTACTCTGGGAGCGGGGCACCGGGAGGCCCATGCATCGAGCCATCGTATGGCAGGATCGGCGCACTGCGGATCGCTGCGCTGTCCTCCGGGCAGTAGGGAGGGAGCCAAGGTTCCGAGCATCCACGGGGCTGGTGTTGGACCCATACTTTTCCGGCACTAAGTTGGCGTGGTTGCTTGACGAGATCCCGGAGGCGCGGGCAAGGGCAGAGCGGGGAGAGCTGGCCTTCGGGACGGTCGATAGCTACCTGGTCTGGAGGTTGAGCGGGGGCGCTGAACATGTGACGGACGTCACCAACGCCTCCCGGACGCTGCTGATGGATTTGAGAAAGCTCGCTTGGGACGATGGGCTGATGGCAGAACTGCAGGTGCCGCGGGAGGTGCTCCCCCGGATTGTACCCTCTGCAGCGCGGGTAGCGGAAACCCGGGGCTTCTATCCACTCCCGGATGGTATCCCCATTTCTGGGATCGCTGGCGACCAGCAGGCCGCCCTCTTTGGTCAGGCTTGCTTTGCTGAGGGCGACGTAAAATGCACCTACGGCACCGGCGCGTTCTTGCTGGTGAACACCGGGTCCTCGGTAGTAGCCAGCCGTTTTGGCCTGCTGAGCACTGTGGCGTGGCAGATCGGGGAGGAGACAACCTACGCGCTGGAGGGGGCGTCGTTCATCGCAGGGGCAGCGGTCCAGTGGCTCCGCGATGGGCTTGGGCTCATCAAGTCGTCGCCGGAGATTGAGCCACTGGCTCGGTCGGTTTCGTCAAGCGAAGGGGTGATGTTTGTTCCGGCTCTGGCGGGCTTGGGTGCTCCCTACTGGGATCCCCAGGCTCGCGGGTTGATCTGCGGGCTAACCCGGGGTACCACCGCAGGACACCTAGCCCGAGCCACCTTGGAAGGGATTGCCTTGAGCGTAGGCGATCTGGTGCAAGCCATGGCGGAAGACCTTGGGCGGCCTCTCCTGCGGATGCGGGTGGATGGGGGGGCCTCGGCCAACGACCTATTGATGCAGTTTCAGGCTGATATCTCCCACCTGACCGTGGAGCGCCCTGCTGAGCTAGAATCCACGGCTCGGGGAGCAGCGATGCTGGCAGGCGTGGGGGCAGGGATCTTCCGAGCCCCACAGGAAGCAGCCCACATGTCCCAGATAGCGCGTAGCTTCACACCCTCCATGAGCGAAGATGAGCGTGCAAGCCGGCGCAAGTCCTGGCAGGATGCGGTAGCGCGTACCAGGAGCGGAGGGTCGGTATAGGTTTTTGCCGACCTCCGCGCTAGGGTGATGGTCCCTCTTGTACCTGGTGGTTTCCCCACACAGGCCTCCTTCCCAGCACTCATGTCCCACCAAGATACGTTCCCGAAGCCTCCCCCCAACCAGCCTGTCCGTGACGTTCCTGTCGACTGGGAGGCCCTCGAAGATGCCTTCGAGAACAATGCGCCCGAAGTGCATAGCTATCTCCATCTGGTGACCGGGGATGTCCTTCGCATCGTGGACGGAGTAGCCGACCCTCAGATGCATGCACGCATCAACTCCGATAGCAACTACCTGCGCATTGCCCCGGTAAGTAGCCGGGAACAGTACCGGTGGATGGAACGCTACATCCCCATGGTGGAAGATCCCGAACTCCGAGCCAAGCTTGCCGCCAGCATCGATGGTAAGGGTGCCTTTCGGCGCTTCAAGGATGTGTTGATGAGCCATAGCTCCGAGCGGGAGCGCTGGTTCAACTTCCGGAGCGAGCGGCTACGTACCTTCATGGAAGCATGGCTGGTTGCTCACGCAATCCGGCCCACTCCACGACCCACTTGGGCTTCCTCCGAGGAAGGAGGGGATCCCCCTCCCGCTCCTCCCGTGGAAGAAACCCCTCCTGCAGAGCCCCGCGAACTGCGTCGTAGTCGTAACTTGGAGTACCTGCGCAAGCACCTCCGTGACCAAATCGATTCCCTTGGACCACGCGACCTTGAAACTCTGGTTGCCTTTGCTGACTTCCTCAAGGCCCGCCGGGTCGCACGTCCTTACTTGCACCACCATGAGGTGGTTTCGAGCGAGGTTCTCTCGGACGAGAGCCCACCCATCTCCTCTGAGCTTGGCTCGGGCGCCTCGTCTCCTGGCTCTCCTCCTCAGGTCAAGCCCACCGGGAGTGAGGGCAACCCCTGACTCATGCACCGGTTTCGCTGGCTCCTGGTACTCTTGGCTATCGTCATCGCACGACCTGCAGCCGGCCAGAGCGAGGTGGTGGATCGCGTCGTCTACATCTTTGATGCACCGGAAACCGGTGGAGCTACAGTTCCCCGAGTCATCTTTGAGCGTGAACTTGCTTTCGAGGCGCGCCTTGAGGCGTTGTCTTCTGGCGAACCTCTCCTCGACGCCAATGGGTTCTACGCTACCAAGCATCTGCGCGCTGCCCTTGATCGCCACATCGCTACCGATCTGCTAGCGCATCTTCCGGTGGATCTCCCCAACAACCAGGAGCGCCGTCTTCTCCCGCACCCTTGTGACCTCGCCCGTCGCGCTCCCAGCCCCGATGACATCGAGAACCGCATCCAGCTTGCCTGGGCGGTGTTGGCGCTCCGGGTGAAGGGCACAGACAACCTGCGGGCTGCTGTCAAGGCCGAGGGGCTCAATGACTACGAGCTACGCCGCATGCTGCGCCGCGAGGCCCTTGCTTCTCGCTACCTCGATTGGATGGTTGCGCCAATGCTTGCCCCCTCCGACGCCGAGCTCCGCGAACTCCTGCGGAGCAGTGCCACACCCTTCCGGGGAAAGTCCTTCGAGGAAGTACGGTGCGATCTCCGGCGTTGGGTCATTGGCCAACGCCTGTCTGCTGCGCTGACTACCTTCCTTCAATCGTCGCGCTCACGGGTGCGGCTGCGTCGTGTACCGTGAGCTTGCGCTCAGCTCTTCCTCTCCTTGCATTCCTCGGAGCCTTGGCTCTCACCGCTTGGCTCCCAGCGCGCATTCCTCCTCCACCCGTACGCTCGTCATTCCGAGTGGGTCTGATATTCGATGTAGGAGGCCGGGGGGATAAGAGCTTCAACGATGCAGCCTACGCAGGGCTGCTGGAGGCAGCGCGGCTCGACGGAATTTCCTTTGAGCTAGCAGAGCCCTCGGGGGCCGAGGATCGAGAAGGCGCCATGCGCCTGTTCGCTGCGCGGAAATTCGACCTCATCCTCGGGATAGGGTATATCTTTACCCGTGACATCACCGAGGTAGCTCGAGCTTTTCCTGGATCAAGATTTGCCTGTGTGGATTACGCGGGGGACGAGCGAACCCCGGAGAACTTGGTGGGGCTGCGGTTTCGGGAAGAGGAGGGTGCTTTCCTGGTAGGGGCAGCAGCAGGGGCAGAGAGCGAGAGCAAGCACGTAGGGTTTGTAGGGGGGATGAATATTGAACTGATTCGGCGGTTTGAGGCGGGCTATCGAGCGGGAGTCAAGGCAGTTTGTCCCGCGTGCGAGGTCCATGTGGCGTACGCAGGGACGACGCCGGAGGCGTTCCGGGATCCATTGCGAGGCAAAGCGATTGCGGCAAGTCAGATTGCCAGGGGAGTTGACGTAATCTTCCACGCCTCGGGGCTAACTGGGAGCGGTGTCTTCGAGGCAGCGAGGGTCGCAGGGAAGCGAGCCATCGGGGTGGATCGGGATCAGTACGATGAGGCGCCTGGGGTGGTGATGACCAGCATGGTGAAGCGGGTAGATACGGTGGTAAGAGAGGTAATTCGGGAGGTGGCTGCAGGAACATTTCGGTCCGGGGTCCGGAGCTTCGGGGTACGGGGGGGGGGGGTAGACTGGGTGCACGAAGGGCCTTCTGCAGTGGGACTCCGACCGTCGACCGTCGAGGTGGTGGAGCAATTGCGGGGGCGCATCACTTCAGGGGAGCTGCAGGTGCCTTCGGCTCCATGAGAGGTCGAAATTAGCGCATCGCTCGAAGCTGCTCAGTGAGCCTGCCCACGGCGCGGCTGTGGAGTCGCGAGCCCCAGGATTTGGAGAGGCCCAAATCTGCGGAGATCTCATCGAATCTGCGTCCCTCGTAGTAATGGCCGATGATCAGGGTTTTTTCAGGTTCGGGGAGGGCTTCCACCGCATCGCGTACTGTCTGGCGAAGCTTCTCACGGGCAACAAGATCCTCAGGGCTCGGGGCAGGTTCAATCGCTACTGGCTCGCCATCGTCGTAGGCCTGCTCGTTGATCAGGCCTACTGCTAGCGCGGTAGCGAGTCGAGCCAGGTGCTCTGCCAGACGCAGGTCCGCCTCGTCAGGAGAGGGGGAAGAAATTTCGGCGGCTTCGTTTAGGTCGAGGGCGGCCGCAAGGCCACGGAGCCGCTCATGGACGCGCCGTGGTAGCGTGGACTCCCGGCGAAGGGCGTCCAGCATGGCTCCGCGGATTCGGTGGTTGGCAAAGTGACGGAAGGGTACACCCCGGGCCGCATCGAAGCGCTGGGCAGAGGCCACCAAGCCTTCGCGCCCGGCGCTTTCCAGATCCTCAAGGTGCTGCTGCGTCAGCCTCAGCTCCCGGAGAACCTGTCGAGCAATGATGGTCACCAGATCCAGGTGCCCCTCAACCAGCTCACGAATCACCTTTTGCTCCTCGGTCTCCACAGCAGCATGCTTTCTCGGGGCCAGGGGGGGCCGTCAAGCGACCTGGCCGGGAAAGGTGTCCTATCGGCTCAGGGGTCGTGGTAGCCTCAAGGCCCATGGCCAAAAGCCGCGTGGTCCTTGCAACAGGCGACGAGTGGATTGCCAATTTGATTGGCGCGGTGCTCCGCGACGCTGGCCTGGAAGTGATCCTCGCCTCCTCCGCAGAGGAGGCCCTCACCACTCTCCAAAGCACCCGCGTCGATGCGATCCTGGCTGACGCAGCGCTTCCCGATGACGCAACTTGGCTGGTAACCCAGCTCCGCCAGTCTCCTGGGTCCAGCGCGATCGTACCCTTCTTGCTTCTAGCTCATACCGAGGACTCCTTCTCCCGTATGGAAGCCCTCCGTGCTGGTGCCGACGTTTGCCTGACCAAGCCGTTCCGTGCGGATGAACTCTGCCTCCAGCTCCTTGCGATCCTAGCTATGCATCAGCGCTTGAGCTCAAGCTTCCGCTCGTCGGGGGTCATTTCCACGCGCAATGTGACCCTCCGGACACCTCCACCACCGGCTTCCCCAACCGCCGGTCTCTCGGGAGATCTCGCCGTGGTTTCCCTGGCCACAGTGCTGAGCCTCCTGGAGCTGGAGCGGCGCTCAGGGACCATGGTAGTCCGTGGCCCCAAGCATGTCGCAACCCTGAGCATGCGAGAAGGTACGGCTGCTAAGGCCACCCTCGCTGGCACTCCGACCTCCATCATTGCGGTCCTGCGGCGCATGCTCCGCTGGAAGACCGGTCAGTTCGAGTTCTCCCCGGACGAGGTCAATCCGGCCTCCGTTCCACCCAACCAGCACAGTATCGGTGCACTTCTCATCGAGGCTGCTCGCCTTGATGACGAAACCCCCTCGTCTCGCCGTTCTGATTCCATCCTCCCTCCTTCCGGGGAGTATGACAAGATCCTCCAAACCGACAGCATCGAGCCGGGCCCCACCCCTCGGGTGAGCCTTCCTCCCCCTTCGGTGCGGCCTCCCTCCCGGATCGCTCCACGCCGTCCCTCGTTTCCTCCTCCAGTCCAAGCTGCTCGAGTGACTCCACCCAAGCTTACCTCTCGGCCAGCCTCGGCTTCTACCTCCAGGGCTCCGACCCAACCTACCCCCTTCCCCTCCAAGAACCCTCCTCCCTCCCAAAGCTCTCTCCCCAAGAACGGACCTCCTCGTCCTGGACCTCCTCGACCAGGCCCTCCCCGACCGCGAGGGTCCGGTGGGAGCTAAAGCATCCCCCAGGACTGATCACTCCTAGCTTCGGGGGCCCTTCTAGCCTCGGAGAAGCAACAGTATACTTGGGCTTGGGGGTCTTCGTCGAGGAGGATGGGTGCCCCGCTCTCTCCCGAATGGAACGAGCAATAGGGCTCACCATCCCGGAGAGAGAGTCCCAGGCCGGAGTGGCAGAGATCCCTGGCTCTAGCCTCGATCCTGGCCCCGTCCGAGGTTTCGATCGTGAGGGTGGCATCCGGTCGCAGCTCGAGCGGATTCCCGTCCCGATCGACCAGCCGGATATTTTGTCGCTCCCCTGCCGGGAACTCTTGAAACCACTTTGCAGAGGTTCAGGAAGCGTTGCACCGTACCAGGCTATCTCAAGGGAAATCGACCAGAGCTTGTGGGGAGAGCAAGACGCTGCATGACACCCGAGGTCAGCGCCCCGATCTCGCCCTTCACCCCGGCTCTACGCCCAGGGTCCGCGGGTCGAAGGAGAGGGGCAGGAGGCTCTCCACATCGTCGAGGCGGTAGAGGACGCCACCACGACTATCCAGCAGGACGAAGAGAGAGCGCCGAGCGCGGAAGCCAGCCTCGCTGAGCACCTGGCGGCAGGCGCCGCAGGGGCGGATGGGTTGCCGCTGCTCGGGGGGAGGTTCGAGATGCTCGTCACGCATCCCACCGGTGATCGCGATCCCTAGGATCGCTCGGGCATGGCCCTGGAGCCAAGCACGCCAGATCGCCGTGCGCTCGGCACAGGCAGTCATCCCATAAGAGGCATTCTCCTGGTTGGCTCCGAGGATGGTTGTTCCATCCTCTAGCAGAAGCGCAGCACCTACGAGGAAGTTCGAATAGGGGGCGTAAGCTTCCTCTCGGGCACGTCGAGCATCCAGAACGAGACGCCGCTCGTTTTGATTCAGCTCGTCGAGGGAGGCATACTCAATGACCGTGGTGGTGAGGGAGAATGTCCTCATCGGCGGGTATACGCGAGGGCGAGTGCCTCGCTGGCATCGGTGTTCCCCTTGGAGAGGCGGAGCGCCAAGGCGGCACGGAAATCGGAGAGGCTACGAGTCTCAGCACACAAAGCACGAAGGCTTGCCACGATGTCTTCTCGCTGAGGAACGCTGGCGCGCTCCAGGTTGTCAGCAAGACCAATTCCGGGGAGGTGCTTTCCTGCCAAGAGCCTTGGGGCTGCCAGCAGTTCGTCAAAGAGTTCTTCGACGGTGCGGCGCAGCAGGTGCTCGCCGAAGTTGGTGATTTCTGTGTCTTCGTTGACGAAGAGCACACGGCGGGTACGACGGATGCTGGCTTTGAGTCCGTCCCAGTCATACGGGTAGAGGGTGCGTAGGTCGATGACTTCAATGTCGAGGCCCTCGGTAGCAAGGTCCTCGGCGATGCGGCGAGCCAATGGAACATAACGTCCATAGGTGACCACCGTAGCGTCTCGTCCCGGGCGTACCAGGCGCAGGGGGCCAATGGGGAGGAAGAGGTCCGGAGTATCAGGCCAGCGAGGTTCCCAGGAGGAGCGATCCCCCACCGGAGCGTCGATCATCTTGCTCAGGGTACGGTCATCCTCGGGCTCGCCGGGGATCAGCTCGTCGGGGCCTGCTTTCACTCGGAGCAGCGCCTTGGGGAGCAAGACCATCACCGGATTCGGATCGACGATGGCGGAGAGCATCAAACCGTAGGCGTCCAAAGGGTTGGAAGGCATCACGATCTTCCAGCCAGGGAGGCGAGTTGCCTGGGCGTCGAAAGAGTGGGAGTGGTAGATGCTCCCGCGAATGCCTGCGCCTACCGGGGTCATCAGCACCAGAGGACAGTTCCAGTCGCCGTTGGAGGACCAGCAAGTGTTGCCCGCCAGCTTGAGCAGGTCAATGGTATTGAAGGCGTAGTCGCAGAACTGGATCTCCGCGACTGGGCACTGCCCCGCCATCGCAAGGCCGATGGCAGCACCAACGATACCTCGCTCGTCCAGGGGGGTGTTCCAGGCAGTTTTGAGGCCCTGGGTGGCGGTGAATACGCCGCCGAGAGGAGGGCCTACATCTTCTCCGAAGATATCGGTGACTCCAAGGCGGGTTTCCCCCACATGGAGCGCCATCCTCACCGCTTGTACCATCGTCGCCATTCAGAGGCCCTCCTTCACGTAGTTACGGTCCGCGAAGATGTGGTTCCAGACCGTCGCACCGTCCGGCTGAGGCTCCTCAATGACGCGACGGGATGCATCGAGCAGCTCCTGGGTGATCCGTTCCCGCATCTCGTCCATGCGGGCCCGGGTCAATAGACCTCGTTCTTCCAATTTGTGCTCAAATTCTGCGAGGCAGTCGACTTCGTTTTTGACGAAGTTGGCACCGGAGGCGGAGGAGTGACCGTAGAGCCGGGAAACTTGAGCCTCTAGCAAGAATGGGCGGCGCTCCATACGCACGTAATCCATGGCCTCCTTCAGTTCGTGGTAGGCCTCCTCCGGGTCGTTCCCGTTAATGACCCGGGTGCGGATGCCGAAGGCCTTCCCTCGATCGGCGATGTACTTCTCCCCGTGTTGGGTGCTGGCTGGAGTAGAAATGCCCCAACCGTTGTTGGCGACCAACATGAGGATGGGCAGCTCGGCCCCTGGCCGACTGGACCACACCAGGCAGGTCGCAAAGTCGCCCTCGGCGGTGCCTGCATCGCCCCCTTGGACGATGGTGATTCCCCGGCTGTTGGCACGTTTTTGAGCCATGGCCGTGCCAGGAGCAATCGAGAACTGAACCTCGATGGGGGAGGTGATAGGTACTACGTTCCAGGCCCGGATGGAGGAATGCCCGACAAAGTTGCGGCCCCCAGAGTAGGGATCCGTAGCTGTATTCTTCATCTGCCGGAGGGCATCCACAGGGTTGGCGCCCATGGCCAGCAGTGTCCCCGTGGAGCGGTAGTGGAGGTGTAGGTAGTCGTAGTCGAGCCCCCGTCCCTTGCGGACGAGCAGGCCGAGGGGGATGTTGAATGCTTCCTCGCCGGGGCCGCCGATCCAGAAGAAACCATCACCCTGCTTGTACATGCGAATCAGTCGTTCCTCGAGGAGGCGCGTGGTGAGCATCAGCTCATAGATCCTGATCTGGAGCGCCGGATCGAGGGGTCGAGGCCCTTCGAGCTGCTGAGGGAGCGGTGGGGAAAGAACTTGGGACACCACGGAATCTCCTTGGAAGTGCCGTCAACCTAGTCGATCCACCCCCCCGGAACCAGCCCTCTCTCACTCGCATTCTTGGGGCAAACGATGCCGCGACGAGTCACTCAGGGGGAGGAGCTGACCTTGCGCTCCTTCCCTTCGGTACTGGCGCCTGCATGGTCGTAGCTGCGAGCGCGAGGCTTCACCTGACTGACATCGACCTCATCGGTAATATGAAGGCTTCCGTCGAGCCCTGGGTAGTCGAAAGAGCGAAGGAAGGTGACGGAGCCGTCCTCCTGGTGGCGAGCGAAGGTAGTTCGAAGCCAATTGTCGTCATCTCGATGGGGGAATTCTGGCTTGTAGTGGGCCCCTCGGGATTCATCCCGGCGCCGGGCTCCCTCCACGATGACCCGCGCGAGCACCAGCATTTCCTCAAAGTTTCGGAGGAACTGGGCACTCTGGTTGAACCGAAGGGAACGGTCCTCCAGCTTCACCTTCTTCACCCGTTCCTTCATCTCGGCAAGCCGGGAAAGAACCCGATCGAGCACGGAATTGTCCCGCTCAATGGTGCAGTCGCGGAGCATCTCCTCACCCATCTCTTGGTGCAGCAAGAACACGTTCTCGCCGTCGGAGGCACCCTGGTTTCTGGTGAGAAGCTCGTCGAATCGCTCCTGTTCGCGGCGTACAGCCCGGTCGAAGACCGAGGAGGGAACGTCCTGGGCGCTGCGTCGGAGGTTGGCGCTGTAGCTGACTATGGCAGGCCCAGTAACCATGCCTCCATAGAGGCAGGAGAGCAGTGCGTTGGCTCCAAGCCGGTTGGCTCCGTGGTACTGGTAGTCGACCTCGCCTACGGCGTAGAGCCCGGGGAGGTTGGTGGCGTGGTTGCGGGGAGAACCAACCTTGATGGATCCACGAGCGTCTGCCTCGTAGTCGACCCAAAGCCCACCCATAGTGTAGTGGACTGCTGGAAAAACCTTCATCGGGTGGTGATAAGGGTCAACCCCGACGAATTTCTCGTAGATCTCCAAGATGCCTGCCAACCTCTCTCGGAGTACCTCCTTGGGCTTGTGAGTGAGGTCAAGGTAGACCTCTAGCTCGTTCTTCTTTGTTTGGGGGCTGTAGATGCCTCGCTTCTCGTGAAAGCACACCTTGAACAGCTCCCGACTGGCAATATCCCGGGGAACCAGGTTGCCGTAGCCGGGGTAGCGTTCCTCCAAGAAGTAGTCCCGTTCTTTCTCTGGAATGTCCTGAGGGGGCCTGGCGTCTTTCGGATTCTTGGGAACCCAGATCCGTCCTCCCTCACTACGAGCGCTCTCGCTGATCAGCCGAAGCTTGTCTGCTCCGGGGATCGCCGTCGGATGCACTTGGATGAACTCACCATTGGCGTAGATCGCCCCCTGACGGTAGACCGCTGCTGCCGCGCTTCCGGTGCAGATGAGGCTGTTGGTAGAGCGACCGAAGATCATCCCCGCACCACCAGTGGCTAGGCACACGGCCTCACCGCGAAAGGCTCGGATCTCCATAGTCTTCAGATCCTGAGCCACGATCCCGACGACAACCCCCTCATCGTCCTGAACGACGGATAGGAAATCCCAGAACTCAAACTTCCGGACTAGCCGTTCCCCAGGGATTTCTGCTCCGGAGCTATCGAATACGCTCTTGAGTTCGAAGGAGCGCACTTGCTCGTCCAAGGCGTAGAGTATCTGCTGACCTGTGGTGACGCCGGCAAAGGCGGTGCGGTGGTAGAGTGAGCCTCCGAAGCGTCGGAAGTCAATGCAACCTTCCGGCGTGCGATGGAAGGGGACGCCCATACGGTCCAGCAGGTAGACCAACCCTGGAGCTGCTTCGACCATGCCTCGGATGGGTGGCTGGTGGGCAAGGAAATCGCCGCCATAAGCTGTTTCCTCCAGATGAATCTCTGGACTATCGCCCTCTCCCTTCGTGTTGATAGCTGCATTGATGCCTCCCTGAGCACAAACGCTGTGTGAGCGTTTCACGGGCACCAGCGAGAAGAGATCCACCGGGACGCCGGCCTCACACAGCTTGATGACGGTCATCAGTCCAGCCAATCCGCCGCCAACGACAATGACCCGGCGAACGGAGCCCTGAGTGCTACGGGGGGAAAAGGTTGGATTTTCCATGTGGGAGTGGTGGTCAGCTCCAGGGCGAGACAGCTTCGCAAGGGGCGCGACGTGTGCTGCGCGAGGGTGCCCCCAGGGCCCTATGGACGGTGCTGAATCTGCCAGAAACGACGTATCTCCGTCTCCAGGGTACCTTCACCCTGGAGGGAGAGCACTTGGGAAATCCCCCCCGAGCAACCTTGTTGCCCCCCTCCTTGCAAGGTAGCGGGTGCGGGCGAAGTTGCGAGGTGAAGGTTGCCGACGAAGTTACGGTGCTCTGTTGAAGTTCAGTTGCTCGCGAAGATGACGAAGTTGACTCCGTCGACGATCTGGTTGTTACCCTCGGGGAGCTCAATACGAAGAACCTGAGCGTTCTCCACCACGCCGAGGAAGGAAGAGGACGTCCAGGAGGAAACCTTGATCAAGAAAGGCTTGCTCGTGGTGTCATAACGAACCTTCATCCCAGATTCGGTGCGGCGCAAGGTCAGGGTGCAGGTGATGCCTTCCTGATTGCAGGTGATGTTTTCGGTGGTGGCGGTTTGCCCGGAGATGGTAATCCCGACGAGTTCTTCCTTGGCAGGGTCGCCGCCGGCAATGGCCAGTTTCGCTTCCTCCGGTTTGGAGGAAAGACCCCCCACGCAGATCTGCCATGGGGAGTTGGTGGCAACTTGAACTGAACCGGTGGCGATCGGAAGGCCATCGCTGCGACAGGCCTCCTGAGGCCCTCCCCCGGAGCCAGCATTGCTGCCCCCGGAACCGGCCTCGGAGCCGCTGCTGCCGGCCTCGGAGCCGCTGCTGCCGGCCTCGGAGCCGCTGCTGCCGGCCTCGGAGCCGCCAGAACCTGCCTCGGAGCCGCTGCTGCCAGTGGGGCTCCCACCACTTCCTGCCTCTCCACTCGTGCCTGCGGACTCGGTTCCGCCGACTCCCGCCTCGGAGCCTCCAGCTCCAGCCGCCTCACTCCCGCCCTGGCCTTGGCCCGCTTGTTCTCCGGGGTCCGCCTCACCGCCCTGGCCTGCTCCGGCAGCCCCCCCCTCATCTGCACCTCCTTCGCCTGAAGCTCCGGTCTCACCTGCCTCGCCACCGGAGCCTGCGTTCCCTGCTTCGCTGTTAGCGCCTGCCTCACCGCTAGCACCTGCGTCGCCACTGGAGCCTGCTTGGCCTGTTTCGCCGCTGGTGCCGCCGCTCGGGGAGCCACCCGTTCCCGAAGACCCGCCCTGGCCAGAAGGTTGGCTAACACAGACCGCAAAGCCTGAGGAAGTACTGCAGGTGTAGCCAGCGACGCAGCCCCAATGGGTGCAGTCACCAGGAAGGCAAAGGCCCTGAGGGCTGCAGGTTTCGTTGGCAGCACAATCTGAGGGGGCAGAGCACCAGGGAGGAGGATTCTGGGAGGAGGACGGTGTAGGGGGTGGATCGAGGGGAACGCAAATGTTATCGACGCTGCAAATGTAACCTGGGGAGCAGTCGCTCTCGTCGTAGCAGGAGTCGTTGGGGTAGATGGGGCAACCGGGGAGGAGCAAGCTACCGACGAAAAGAGCCGCGAGGAGGGAAGTGCGTCGCATGGGGTGAGGCCTCCGCCCGCTAGGGCAAGCCTAACCGTAGCAAGAGATGTACCCTCGACAAGTGGGCATT
>JANWXX010000430.1 GCA_025057345.1 Polyangiaceae bacterium
GAAGCATTCACCGTGGGCATGGCGGGGACAGGCCCAGATGAGCGACCCCGGACCGAACGCACCGCCAAGCTCCTTGGTGCAAACCTGCACACCATCGTCCCAACAGCTCGCGAGATCGTGGAGGCACTTCCGGGGGTTGTGGAGGCAGCTGAAGGACCCATCATGGATACCGCCAACGCTTGTCTACTGCTGCTCTCGCAGGAAGTGCACCAGCAAGGGTTCAAGGCGGTACTTACCGGAGAAGGGGCGGACGAGGCGATGGGAGGCTACATCTGGCACCGGACCCATCGACTCCTCCGAGGGCTGGAGGCACTTCACCCGGCGCTGCCTCGAGCGCTCCGCCGGAGCCTGGGAGAGTTGGTGGCCCCGGGTACTCCCGAACCCTCGTTGCAAGACTATTTTGGAAGCATCCGACCAGCGCTGCTGGATGTCTACGAACCTCTCTCGCGCTCTCGTTGGCGGCTGTACTCCAACGAAATGACGGCGTATGTGCGGGAGGCTTGCCCCTGGGAAGGGTTGGACATCAACGTGGAGCGGATGAGACGTTGGCATCCTTTGAACCGCTCGCTCTACGTCGAGTACAAGTTGATGCTGCCTGGGCACCTACTGGTAGGCAAGGGGGACCGCGTGGCCATGCGCTCGTCCGTGGAAGCCCGATACCCCTTCCTGGACGAAAATTTCATCGAGCTTTGTACCTCCCTTGATCCGGAGGTAAAACTCCGGGGAATGCGGGAGAAATGGCTGCTACGGCAGGTCGCTCGGCGGCTGCTTCCCCCTACCTTGTCGACTCTTCCCAAGAGCATGTTCAAGGCGAACCCGCTTTGCGAGCTAACACCCCTACCCCGATGGGTGGACCAGCTTGTGAGCCCGGAATCCCTTCAAGCCACCGGATACTTCTCCCTGGAGGGAGTTCGCACCGCGCAGCTCCTTCAGCAGCGGTACCCTCCCTTCGCACCCTCCCGTTTTGTTCTGGACGGAACCTACACCGCGGTGGTGATGACACAGCTCTGGCACCACTTGTTTCTCAGAGGTAATCTTTGCGAACTGCCATCATGGGCACCTCCTGAGGTGGTCAGTCCAAGGGCATGAACATGCATTTCGGGGCGAACATGTCCTCTACCCAAGGGAGTGAACCGAGCCATGAAGACCATATGGAGCGACCAGATACGAGGCGTCGTTGGGAGGCGCTCGGCTGGGGAGTCCCCATCCCCACTACCAGAACGGCACTTCCTGAGCGGCACTACTTGGATCTCTCCCCACTTGGGATGCATGAGGAGCAAAGGGCCCGACTCAACCGAGCATTTACCTGCTTCACCTGTGAGTTGTTCATCCACTTCGAGGGCTACGTGATCGCTTACCTAGAGCGATACCCGGGGAAGATCCGGGGGCTCTCTAGGCCGATGGTGCAGCGGTTCATCCACGAGGAGCAGATCCACTCGGAGATGTTCCGCAAGCTTCTGCATCACCTCGATCCGGTGCGCTACCCAGAGGAGCAAGCCCTCCTCCGCTACCTCCGGTGGGAGGCCACGGATGATCTTGCGCTGAGGGTAGCGCCAGTGGGGGCTTTTTTCTTGCTTGCCTGGCTCTTCGAGGAAATCACCCTGTTCGTGCCGCAGGTGATCGATGAAGCCAGGGAGTCCTGTGATCCCCTGGTGGTGGGGGTCATGCGCCTCCATGCGCGGGAGGAGCTGCCCCACGTGGCTCTCGATGGGCTCGTGCTGGCGCATCTCGTGCGGGAGATTCCACGGTGGCAAGCCGCGATGCACACTGCCCTGGCCCTACCACTCCTGGCCTACGTGGATAGGAAGGTGCGAGGAGCCTGGAAGCGATTGGTGGACGAGGAGAGCTCCCGGCTAGGATTGACCGAGAGGCAGCGAAAGGGATTGCTACATCGTGGACCAAGCTGGTCAGATCGGCTAGGGATGGCCAGCTTTACGGAGAAACTTCAAGAAAGCGAGCTTCCGGGGGCGAAGCTGGTGGGCTGGGTGCTGCGCCAAGAATTGCGACGCCACGGATGAGCACGGGGGTAGCCTACCTAGGGGATAGCCGGGCGATCCTAGCAGCCTGCCGGGATCTGATTGAAGCGGCCGAACATAGCATCGTTCTGCAGATGTACCTGTTTGCGAGCGATGGGGACCAGACCATGCTGCTGCCGAGGGGAGGGACATTCCCCTACGCAGACACGGTAGCTGGCTGGTTGATCGAGAAGAAAAGGCAGCATCCCCAGGTGGAGATCGCGGTCATTTTGGATAGCAACACGCCATCCAACCCGGCGCTCACCCGGCGCAAGGGGACGATGCCACGACAGAGAATGGAGCAGGCAGGGATCTCGGTACTTACTGCCAACCTGTTCGGAACGCGCTTTGATCGGAGACGGCGGCGATGGTCGGCTATGAACTTCCACCTAGATTACCACGATGTGTCGCTGACAGACTGGGTCGAGCGGCAGAATCGATGGCAATTCTTTCACAATGTAGAAGACCACCGAAAAAACCTGGTCATTGATCGAGGTCGTGCTGGGGCCGTGCTCTCTCACAATTTCTTGGATGCCGCCCACGACTGGCACGAAAATTTGATTTGGCTCTCTGGAGAGGCCTCGGCACAGCTCTGGCGCATTGCTACACGAGCACTCCTGGAGGCTCTAGCCATCCCCCAACCGGTGCCTCCCGAGAGAGCAGCATCTCTCCGACATCTTGCCTACCTACCTCCAGTCCCCCCGGTAGCTCAGCTGAAACCTCGCCTAATTCCTGTGGAGGGATTTGGCGGGGGGCTCACGGTCCCTGTTGACCTCCCCCCTTGCTTGCCCCTCGATACCCAATGCAAGCTCGTGGAAAACGAGGAGATCCGGCCCGTCCTCCTTGAGCTAGTCGAAGACGCTCTGCCAGGGGACGAGCTCCTGATAGCTACGGCCTACTTCTCCGACCTCCCCGTGCTTGAAGCCCTAGGCGATGCAGCCCAGCGAGGGGTGAAGGTGCGTGTTCTCATTGACTCCATTGACGCGCTTCCCTTGCCAGAGCCCTTCGGATGGCTCACCCGAAGCCTGGTCAACCACCGGGTCCTGTGCCGAGCAGAGCAACTTCAGCAGATGCATTCGATGCGATTTCAGCTTCGGATCCACGAGTCGACGGGGGGGGTGATGATGCACCTGAAGACGGCAGCACGAACCGGTCATCGACCTCTGCTGCTAGGAGGACAGGCCAACTTTACTCCTAACTCCTTCTCGGGCGCATGGCTGGAGACGGACGTGCTTACCGGGGAGCCCTCGGTAGTCGAAGCCTTTGTCCGTCACTTCGAGCTTCTTTGGTCGCTTCCCGCGTCTCGCCCTCTACAACCCTCCCAATCCAGGCTCCGTTCCGCTATGCTGACGGCGCTCCTCCATGGGTTCGAGCGAGCAGGTTTGCGGCCGTAAGGAAGGGCCTTGACGAGGAAGGGTTAACAGGCGCCAATACCTTGAATTGTCCGAGGCTCCACCCCTTTCCTTGGAATCCGCCAGCATCGAAGATCTCGACGAGATCCCCGCCGAGGATTTGAAGTCTGAGCTCCCTCCTCCCCCTGAGGAGGTATCTTCCTTCGTTCGGGTTGATCTGACGCTTGTCCACTTCACATCAGAACTCCTCGAAACCATCCCCCAGGAGATCGCGGAGCAACACGGTGTACTTCCGGTGTACTTGCGCAAGACGCAGAAACGTACGAAGACCTCGATCCCAGGGATTCTCTACGTCGCGGCATCCAACCCAGAAGACCGGGCAGCCCTGGAGGACTGCGCCCTCTGCAGCAACATGAAGGTACGAGCCTTTCGGGCAGATCCGCAGGAGATCCACGAAGCCATCCCCATCGTTTACAGGGGAGGTTTGCTGGCGCGCCCCCAACCATCCACCGCCTCTCTGGTCTTTGCGCCTCCACCTCCACCGGTTTCAACAAACACCAAAGTCAAGGCTCCACCACCTCCTCCACCCGTGCGTGCCACATCGAACAACATGCCGGAGTTGCCGCTAAGCTGCCCCCCTACGCAGGCGGTTACTCCCCAATCCTCTTCCTCCGAGAGCCCTACGGATCCACCCCTTCCCAAAGCACTGCCCCCTAACCGCGCACCGGCATCAACATCTGACATCAGGTCAACCTCCTCCACCTCCCCTTGGCTAGTGATCCTAGGCAACGATCTAGGACTGACGGACTACTGCCATGAAGCCATTGCACCGCTTGGTGGTCGCGTGGAGACTTGGGAGCTTGGTCGAGCTTCGGAAATGAAGCCGGAGATATCCCCCAGCCTATTGCTGGTTTCCGAAGAACTCTACCTTTTTGACCGAAGGGCCTTCAACCTCCTGGCC
>JANWXX010000431.1 GCA_025057345.1 Polyangiaceae bacterium
ATCGCCCCAAGCTTCCGGTAGCCATCAGCATCATTGGGGCTCAGCGCCACCGCCTTCTCAGCAAACCGAATGGCATCGTCATCCTTGACCAGCTCTGCCGAGTACTGGGCCATCCGCTGGTAGTATTCCCGAGCACGCTTGGGGTTGATCTCTACTAGCTTCTCCAGAGCGGCGATGGCCCCAGGAAGGTCATGCTGAAGCACCCGTACTCGCTCCAGTGCCAGAAACGCCTCCTCGTCGCCGGGAGCTATCGCGGTGATGCGTTGGAGGGTCACCTCCGCGTCAGCAAGCTTGCGGAGGCGTATCTGTGCCTCGGCGAGCAAGCGCCCGGCCTCCAGGTCCGGGGGGTCGTCGGCGAGGCGACGCTTGAGGGGCTCAATACGGGATTCTAGCTGTTTGAGTAGACTCCAAAGGGTAATGATGTGGGTGCGCGCCTCCCGGGCCAGAAGCCGGTCATGACTGGACTTCTCCAGGAGATCCTCCCAAACGGCACGGGCCTCTTCGAAGCGGGCATTGCGCTGAAACCCCTGGTTGACCCCAGTGGCGACCCGCTCCAGCGCCAGCGCGTAACCCTTGCGGTAGCGGAGGTTGTTCGGTTCTGCCTCCATGGCCTCCTTGAGCGCTACCAGCGCCTCGGCCACCAAATCGTGCTCTAGCAGAACATCGCCCAAGGCTGCTAGCGCCCGGGCTTTGTTGGGGACGGCGGTGCGGATGCGATTCCAGGTTTCCAGAGCTTTCTTCTGGTCACCGGCCTGCCAATAGCGGTCCCCCAGCTCAACCAGGTAAGTCGGGTCTGAAGGAGCCAGAGAAGTGAGCCGAGCAAACAGCTTGAGGGCGCTGTCCTTCTCCTCGATGCGCTCATAGAAGTCGGCTACCCGGGTGAGCACGTCCTCGTCGTTGCCGACGCTCTGCTCCAACTTCGACAGCAGGGCTAGCGCCTTGGCCCGGTCGCCCCGCTGGATCAGCACTTCTGCAAGCTGGAAGACAAAGTCCGGGTTCCTCGGGGCAGCCTGGATCAGCTTCTCGTTCTCCGTGATAGCCTTCTCAAGCTCCCCCTGGGCTTGGAGGAGCCGCACCACCTTCAGCCGCGTCTCGATGTGCTTGCCGTTGACACCGAGCGCTTTGCGGTAGGTTTCCAGCGCCCTCTCCACCGCACCGGTTTCCTCGTAGAGCGACCCAAGCATCACGAGCCGGGGAAAGTCGCTCACTCGCTCTTTCTCCAGCAGTCCGATCAGCTCAGCTAGGTTGTTGTCGGCCCGGTAGACGCCAGCTATTGTGGTGAGGATCTCACCTCGCACCCCTGCCTCGCTCCCTGCTAGTGCCAGCGCTCGCTTAAGGGTGACTAGTGCTTCTGCGTTCTTCTTCTGAGCCGCCTGGGCCCGCCCTAGATCCAGCAGCGCTGGGGCCAGCGCCCGGTTGTCCCCTGCAGCAGCCTTCACCACCTCCTGTAGCTCAATCTCCGCCCGGGCGGCATCGCCGCGCCCCAGAAGCTCCCGCCCCAACTCCGCCCGCACATGGAGCGACCCGCCGGACCCCTTGAGGAGCTGCTCATGGTAGCGCCGGGCACCCTCGAAATCCCGCTGTTCCAACGCCAAGGTCCGGAGGGAGCGGAGCACGCTCTCCCGATCGATCCCGCTGTTAAGTTCTTCAAGGGCCTCCTCAAACTGCTTGCGAGCAGCAACCTTGTTCCCCTGGTCCAGGAGGAGCTGCGCCAATGCCAGTCGAGTCTGAGCTTCCTTGGGTCGTTCTCCCAGAGCCGCCTCGTAGGCCTTGATGGCGTCATCGACGCGGCCATCCAACCGCAGGATCCCAGCGAGGGCGACGCGGGCATTCCAGTGGTCCGACGAGGCGCTGTCGGCGGCTCGTC
Organism: Polyangiaceae bacterium; assembly: GCA_025057345.1. Taxonomy (GTDB): domain Bacteria; phylum Myxococcota_A; class Polyangia; order Polyangiales; family Polyangiaceae; genus JANWXX01. The sequence goes on from JANWXX010000431.1 coordinate 1,868, forward strand.
TCTCGAACTCTTCGAGAAGCTTTTTCAGGTTTCCGTCCCGCTCCCGGTAAGCCTCGCTCAGCCGCTCCAGGGGCACGCGGGCCCACGGCTGCGCCATCAGGATGCCGGTATACCTTCGGATCCGCTCCTCGACGCTGTTGGCCTTCGCGCCCCCCGGGTCACCGCCCTTGGTGCCACCGGTCGCTCCACCCCCCTTGGTGCCACCCCCCTTGGTGCCGCCCGGTGCGCCACCCCCCTTGGTGCCACCCCCCTTGGTGCCACCGGTCGCTCCACCCCCCTTGGCGCCACCGCCTTTTTTCCGGCCTCCGGCGCTGAAGTCGGCATGGGCTTCCGGCGGGGCGACAAGAGGGCAGGCGAGGGACAACAGCAAGGCAACCGGGAGCGAGCGGAGCAGACGCACCCGGATAGAGTACATTCCCCAGCCCCAATTGCCACCTGCGACGTGCTCCAAAGCAGGCCAGTTTCCCTTCGCCCTTGCAGCCCCCAGAGTGAACCCTAGGGGCTAGACTTGCCCTTTAGACAACGGCGGTCTCCTCCAGCTCGCGGCCGGTGGTCTCGGGGAAGGAGGCGAGGACGATGGTGAGGGCCAGCAGAGGGCCGACGGCGGTGGAGGCGACGGCGGGGCCCCAGCCGATCCGCTCGGCGGCAGCGCCGACGGCGAGGGGGGCGACCACGTAGCCGATGCGGCCGAGGAGGTTGTTAGCCCAGGCGAAGGCGTCGGCCCGCAGCTCGGTGGGGAACAGCTCGGCAGTGATCGCGTTGAAGACCACCAGGATGGCCGACGCCGTGAAGATGGCTCCGATGAGGGCGACGGTGAGCGCCGCACGGCCGTGGAGCAGGTAAGCGGCCACGGTGCTCGACGAGAGGACGAGGCAAAGGAGGACCGCTCCGGCGCGGCGCCCGATCGCGTCGATCAGCTTCCCGGCGACGAAGGAGAGGGGCATGGCCACCAGGGCCGCCATGGCTACAGCGGAGCCGACCTGCTGGTCCGTCCAGCCCCGCTCGGAAAGGGCAAATTCCTTCCAGAAGGTGATGGCGGTGTTGGAGCAGATATAGACAGAAAACCAGCAGAGGGCGACCCGCACCAGGCGCCCCCGGAACGGGGTGGACCAGATGGCGGCGAACCCCCTAGGGGGCTCCTCCCTGCGGGCCGCGAAGCGTGCGGTCTCCCGGAGCGAGCGGCGGGCGACGACCATCAACACCAAGGGAATGGCGCCCACCAGGTACACGGTGCGCCAGCCAAGGGGTGTCTTGAGGAGCAACGGTACGATAGCAGAGCAGATCACCCCGCCTAGCCCTGCGCACCCTTGGATCACCCCAATGACCATGCCGCGGCGGTCGGCAGGGAACTCCTCGGCGGCGTAGACCATGGCAACAGCCCATTCGGCGATGAGGAAGACACGGGCCAGGAGCTGGGCTAGTCCGAAGGAGAGAGGCCCCACAGCGGCGGCGGTCAGCGCCGAGCAGAGCGTGTAGCCGCCGATGGTGATGCTCATCACTCGACGGCGACCCCAGCGATCCGCAAGGCGGACCAGCAGGTAGGCGAGCACAGTGCCAACATTGATAGTGCCCACCAGAACCCCGGTGAGGGAAGGGGAGAGGCCAAAGTCTGCGCGGATGTTAGGGAGAATTTGCGCCAGAGCGAGGAAGTCGTAGCCCTCGAAGAAGGTGGCCACCGACAGGAAGAAGAAGAGACGGCACTGATAGCTGGAGAGCGGCGCGCAAAGGGGAGTGCTCACCCGCAGTCCCCGGTTTCCTGGTTGCAGGTGAGGTAATCCCAGTTCTTCCCTGCAGGAGGCTTGCTGCTGATGGAGGCTTTGCATTCATCATCTACGGAACAAGCAGCAACGCAGATCTCGGGGGTCATATAGGTGGCGCAGCGCTGACCGGAGGGGCATTCTTCCCCCTCACCGCCGCAGAGGGTGGTGCAGAACGACCGCAGGTGCGCGTTGCGAGTGAAGGGTTGGTAGGAGCACCGTCCACTCATGCAGTCCTTGTCATCGTCGCAGTGAGCCCCCTGGCCGAGCTTTCCATTCCCCTCGATGAAGGTGCAGACCCCCGTGAAAAAATCGCAGTTTCCTCGGTAGAACTGAAAGGAGAAGGTTGCCGCGCAGTCAGCGTTGGTGAAACACTTGCCGGCTTCAGGGAACCGGGTTACGGACAACGTGTAGGAAGTCGTCTGGGCGGAGATCTTGTCGAAGGCTCCCGCACGGTAGACGAAGGCATAGTACATCCCGGCAGGCAAGAAGGTGAGGAGCACCGTCGCTGGGCGCGTGTAATAGTTGTAGCCATAGAGCCGCCCAAAGCTGTCGACCACAATGATATCCAGGTCGACCTCAGCATCCCCCCAGTCCACCGAAAGCTCGTAGGCGTCCCGGTCCTCCGCCTTGAACTTGTACCAGTCCGACTCCTCCACTGGGAGATCGCAGACATGACGGTTCTCCAGAGTGAGCTTCCAGG
>JANWXX010000432.1 GCA_025057345.1 Polyangiaceae bacterium
AAGAGATCGAGGGGGCAACTGCAGTGATCCATCTAGCTGGGGAGCCAGTGCTTGCCGGGCGTTGGAGCGACGAGCACAAGCGCCGGGTGAGGAACAGCCGCATTGAGTCAACCCGACTCCTCGTGGAGGCCATGAGGACAGCGAAGGTAAAGCCAGCAGCTTTTTTGTGCGCCTCCGCGGTGGGGTACTACGGTGGTCGAGAAGGAGACGAAGAGCTGGACGAGGAGAGCAGCCCAGGCGAGGACTTCCTGGCGCGCGTCGTGCGAGATTGGGAGGCGGCGGCAGACAGAGCGACTGCCTTGGGAATCCGAGTAGTCAAGCTGCGGATTGGCCTGGTACTTGGGGAAAATGGCGGTCTTTTGGGGAAGATGGTCCCATTGTTTCGTAAGTTCGTCGGGGGGCCCGTGGGCTCAGGGCGTCAGGTACTCCCCTGGATTCACATCGACGATACCGTGGGGTTGATTTTGTTCGCTCTCGATCGCCCGGACATCCAGGGACCGCTCAACGTCACTGCCCCCTCCCCGGTGACCATGGAGGAATTTTGTCACCAGCTTGGCCGTGCACTTCGCCGTCCTTCTCTCTTGCGAGTCCCAGCACCGCTGCTCCGACTAGCCCTGGGGGAAGCTGCTGACCCCATGCTCAGTGGCCAGAAGGCACTCCCTCGGGTAGCACTCCGTCAAGGCTATGTATTCCGGCACCCGACGCTACCCAGCGCACTGGCAGATCTCTTCGGAAGCACATCATGACCGACCGGCTTCCTAGCGACAAGACGACCCAGTTGCTGCCCCATGTGGTGCAACAGATCCTCACCTCCTCTCAGGAGGACCGTTTCCTTGCGGATCTTCTGGATGCACTCCCCGTCGGGGTCATCGTGATGGATACAGCGGGTCGCGTGGTGCGCTACAACCTGCACGAGCAGAGGCTCGCCCAGCGTTCCGCCGAGTCGGTGCTTGGAAAACTCTTCTTCCGAGAAGTCGCACCCTGTACCGCTGTGTCCTCCCTGCTGCCAGCCTTCGAGCAGTACAGCAAGCAAGGGGGGGAACTCCAAGTCGACCTCCACTTTCAGTTCCCATTCCCACACCTGAAATCTCCGCGAGATGTGAGGCTTCGACTGCGAGGTTTCGACTCGGGAAACCGTCGCTTTGCCTTCCTCCTCGTGGAAGATATCACCGAAGAAATGCAGGCGCGTAGACTGCGAGAGCTGCTAGCGATGCTGGTCGCTCATGACATGAAGAACCCGCTGACGGCGATCCGGCTCAACGTTGACATGGTGTTGCGTGAGTTGAGGAAGGGGCCAACGGCAGATTCGGTAAGCGAGCGGCTGGGGGATGCCCGCATCGCGGCGGAGCGGCTCGACAGAATGATTCGTCTCTTCCTGGACGTATACCGCTTGGAGAATGCTGAGCTCCCAGTTTCTTTTGCTCCAGTCGATCCAGAGCAACTGGTTCAAGAGTTGGTGCGCAGCCAGGCGCCGCTAGCGGAGGCCTACGGTCTGGAGCTACGGAGTGAAGGCAACGCCCCTTCCCTTTCTTCAGATGCCACGCTCCTGCTCCGTATCATCGAGAACCTTCTGGACAATGCCATGCGCCATGCGCGTACGTCGATCCAGCTCTTGCTACGAGGCGACGACGAAGTGGTCGAGTTCGAAGTCATCGACGACGGGCAAGGGGTCCCCGACGAGGCCAAGGAACTCATCTTCGACAAGTTTGCAAGCCTTTCGGCGGATCTCCGCGGTTACAACCAGGGGCTGGGGCTCACCTTCTGTAAGCTGGCGGTCGACCGGCTTGGGGGTACCCTCTCGGTCTTGGATGCCTCACCGCGGGGGGCTCTCTTCCGCCTGCGCCTTCCCCGCCACCACCCTGGTTAGCACATCCACTTCAAATGGCAGCAGCAAAATCCCGACCGAACTGCATCACCGAGGGACGATCATTGGGAGAACGTGCGGTGGCGGCACGAAGTAGCTTGGCGATGGCCGAAGGGTAGCTACGGAGCCGGGAGGCATCTTCGAAGGGATCACGGCGCAGGTGAGCGATGATACGGTCACGTTCGCTGGTGATGTCGTCGAAAAAGGTACGCCCTGTCGTCAGATTGTAGATGCACCCCGCAAGGGAATAGAGGTCCGCACGAGGATCCAGCTCGACCGGATCCAGCACCTGCTCCGGAGCGATGTAGCCAGGGGTACCGGCGATGAAACGACCGGACGATTCCTTGGAGATGCGGATGGAGCGCACCATACCGAAGTCGATCACCACCGTGGATAGCGGAGGCGTCTGGGTGGGATCCCGATGCTTCTCCGGATCAAAAACTTCTCCCTGAGCTAGCGGCAACCGCAACCAGAGGTTCCCTGGCTTGATATCCCGGTGGACGAGGCCTGCACCGTGAAGAGCGGCAAGTCCAGCGCAAGCCTCCAACACAATGCGCCGAAGCTCTACCAGATCCATGAGCTTCGCACTGGAGTAAGCCTTGAGGTCAGCACCGATCAAATACTCCAGGACGAGGAACGGTGCCCCGTCCACCACCCCCCGATCAATGATGTTGGCGACGTTGGGATGGTAGAGCCCTGCGAGAGCCTTGGCCTCCTCAATGAAGGAGGCCAAGATCCCCTCTCGCTCACTCTCGGTGGCTGCAGCAAGTGCATCTGACTTAGGGATCTTGAGGACGAAGAGCCGATCCGCGCCAGGCTTGCGGACCAGCCAGACAAAGCCGATCCCCCCCTGACCCAGCGGCTTGACCAACTCGTAGCCCTCGATAAGTCTCGGTTCGGCCTTCTTCGGCTGGGGTGGAGGCGGCGGGGTACGGCGGATGGCGCCGGAAATGGCCCCCTCCACAAGGGAGGAGGTCACGGGATCGAGGGAGGCGAACCAGACATCTAGCAGGGAGAGCTGGCGGGTTCGGATGGCCCTGGCAACCAATGCTGCTACCCTCGGGACATTCTCCATGGCGCGAGGAGAAAGCGATACTTCCGCCCCTGTCCCACTCACCGCCTTGAGTGCCTTGACCGGATCAGCAAGCGCTTCATGGAGCTTCTCGCCAGCCAGCACAAGGTGAGTGCAGAGGTCATCCAATCCTGGTTTGTTCCCAGCAGCGCTAGAGAATTCCGCAAGTATTTCTGCGAGCCCTGAGAGAGCCAAGAACAGCTCACTCTCCTCGGCATTGAGGAGTACCAAGGCCTCAGCAGCATCGGTACCCCAAGCACCGTCCGGGCCTCCCGAAGCAATCACACGGCGCAAGGTCTCCGCATGCTCACAGCACTCCCGAAGCGCATTCTTGTTCATCATCGGGAGGGCCGTAGCAAGTTGAAGGAGCATGGATGGACGCTCAATCACCAAACCCCACCACGCTGCAAAAGGCCCGAGCCAGGCCACGTCGTCCACCTCCCCTAGAGCGGTCCCCCGGGTAGTGTCGACCAGACGCCAGAAGAGGGAGCTGAGGGCACTCCGCAAGGCAGGAACAAGCTTGTAGGAGTCATCCGTGAGCCCCTCCAATTTGCTGAGCCAGACGCAGGTTTCATGAGCTGTAGGGCCCCGACCTAGGCCAAGCTGAACGTCCTCGCCGCAAGCATCCAGGGCATAGCCGCCAATGCGCAGTGCGAGCACTTCCAGCCACGAGTCCAACTCTGGATCTGGAGAGCCACCCTGACGACGCTCCTTCACCAGATCGAGCAGCTCGGCAGGCGCGCTGGACACAAGCTTCCAGATAGGCTGAAGATCAGGTAGGTCCACGCTTTCGCCATAGGGATGTGTCGCCAGAAGCGGGGCCCATAGCCGGAGAGCGAAGACGCGAGCACAAGCCTCCAGCGCGTTCATCGCCGCCGCCCGCTGACGCAGCCCCCCGGACCCAATCAGGCGTCTCCGAGCTTCCTGGAAGGTTGGGACAAAAGAGGAAGCAAGCCGTGCAGCCCGTGAATCCGCCTCCTCATCGTCGTACTGGGCAGCCAGCCGCATCAGGTTATCGAGGCCAACCTCCAAGTCGAGCGGATCTCGTTCAGCCAGATCAAGAGGATCCGTCACTGAGCGCACTTCTTGCCAGCGTCGCGCCTCATCCAAAGCAGTTGGTCGTGCGGTTCGAGCACGCTCCCGAAGTTCCCGGAGGGTTGTCTCGATCGCAGCATCACGCTCTCCCCGGCGCCACAGAACCGAGAGCCCACGGGCAAGCGCCCTCGCCGTGACTGAACCACCGTCTCCAGCGAGGATACGCCTCGCCAATCGATCCCAGAGATCGCGGCGCTCGAAGAACAGGTAAGGCGTTGCTGCAGCAATAGCAGCCAATACCCAAGGGTCTTCGTCCTTGGAGGTCAACATGGGTATAAGCTGAGAACCG
>JANWXX010000433.1 GCA_025057345.1 Polyangiaceae bacterium
AGATCTTAGGGTAAACCCCGCGGAGCTCCCAGGTATGAAAGAACGGAGTCCAGTCGATATAAGGACGGAGCACGTCGAGAGGCGGGGCCATCTCGACCACGCCGGTGCGGCCGGAGAAGGCGATATCCTCAATGCGCCAAGAGATGGGGAAAGGGTTTCTTCGGGCTTCTTCGAGGGGTACAAGGGGATGACTTCCTCCTTCGTGCCTGCGGCGAAGCTCATCGTAGTCAGCCCGGATCTGTTCTACAAAAGTCGCCTTGGAGTCCCCGAGCAGACTGGAGGCAACGGGGACAGCGCGGCTGGCATCCAGAACATGCACGACCGGGTGACGATAGTGCGGCGCTATCTTGATGGCCGTATGAGCTTGGCTGGTGGTGGCCCCTCCGATAAGGAGCGGTATCTGGAAGCCGAGGCGGTCCATCTCCCGGGCCACGTGCGTCATTTCGTCAAGAGAAGGGGTGATGAGACCGCTGAGGCCAATTATGTCGGCTCCCTCCTCACGAGCCCGGTCGAGGATCTTCTCACAAGGAACCATGACACCTAGGTCGATAACTTCATAATTGTTGCAAGCCAGCACAACACCGACGATGTTCTTTCCGATATCGTGGACGTCCCCCTTGACGGTGGCCAACACGATCTTTCCCCGGGTTTTGGTTTCCTGACCCGAAGCCATAAGGGCAGCTTTTTCCGCCTCCATAAAGGGGGTCAAATACGCGACAGCCTTCTTCATGACCCGAGCCGATTTGACCACTTGAGGGAGGAACATTTTTCCAGCCCCGAAGAGATCCCCAACGACGCTCATACCAGCCATGAGCGGGCCTTCGATCACGGCAAGTGGACGGCCCAGCTTTTGGCGGGCTTCCTCCGTATCCTGCTCAATGTAGCTGTCGATCCCTTTGATAAGGGCATGGGAGAGGCGCTCCTCCACGGAGGTTTTCCGCCATTCCTCCTCCCGCTTCCCGACCAATTCAACACCGGTTTGTTGAGACTTGAGATGCTCGCCGAACTCCACAAGACGTTCGGTTGCATCCGGTCGACGGTTGAGCAGTACGTCCTCGACAAGTTCAAGGAGAGGGGGATCGATTTCTTCGTAAACCTCCAGCATGCCGGCATTGACGATGCCCATATCCAAGCCCGCCTGGATGGCATGGTAGAGGAAGGCCGCATGCATCGCTTCACGGACCGGGTTGTTCCCCCGGAAGCTGAAAGAGATATTGGAAATTCCACCGCTTACCTTGGCATAAGGGAGGTTCTTTTTGATCCATCGGGTGGCCTCAAGGAAGTCGACTGCGTATGTGGCGTGTTCCTCAATGCCGGTCCCAACGGTGAGTACGTTGGGATCGAAGATGATGTCTTCAGGAGGGAATCCAAGCTCGAAAACGAGTAGCTCATAAGCCCGTTTGCAGATACGTATCTTATCCTGAAAAGTGGCTGCTTGACCCTGCTCGTCGAAGGCCATGACGATGGCGGCAGCACCATGACGGCGCACAAGACGAGCTTGCTCTAGAAAACGCTTCTCTCCCTCTTTAAGGGAGATGGAATTGACGATGCCCTTGCCTTGAATGCACTTGAGCCCAGCCTCAATGACCTCCCACTTGGAGGAGTCAATCATAAAGGGAACCTTCGCGATCTCGGGTTCGCTCCCCAGAAGCTTTAGGAAGCGGGTCATGGCGGCGACGCCGTCTATCATCCCGTCATCCATGCAGATATCGAGGATGTTCGCCCCGTTTTCCACCTGCTGCCGTGCAATGCCAACGGCCTCCTCGAATTTCCCTTCCTTAATGAACTTGGCAAACTTCGGTGAGCCTGCCACATTGGTTCGCTCGCCGATCATCACGAAGACACCGGGTTGCTGAGTGAACGGCTGGGAGCCCGAGAGGCAAAGGGGACGGTAGAGAGTCTCTGGAACCGTAACGAGCGTAACACGCTGATCGGTGAGCTCCCGAGGTGCATGATTCGCAAGGGCCCGGGCGATGGCGGCAATGTGCTCGGGTGTGTTGCCACAACAACCCCCGGCAATGTTCACCAAACCGTTCGCGGCGAACTGCTGCAGATAGCGCCCCATATCCTCTGGGCCCAGATCGAAACCCGTCGGAGAGAGAGGATTGGGCAGGCCCGCATTGGGGTAACAAGAGATCGCAACGTCAGCTTTCTTCGCGAGTTCCTCCAGAAAGGGATACATCAGATCGGGACCTAGTGAGCAATTGAGCCCGATGGAGAGTGGCCTGACGTGCTTCACCGCGATCCAGAGGGCTGCCACCGTCTGCGCCGAGATCATGGTTTCGCCGCCTCGGCCAACTGCTGCGGAGATCATCACCGGAACACGCCGCCCACCTGAGGCAAAGACCTCGTCGATGGCAACCAGAGCAGCCTTGGCATTGAGGGAGTCAAAGATGGTTTCGACCAACAAGATGTCGACCCCACCCGCAAGGAGCGCCTCCACCTGCCGGGTATAGGCAGCTTTGACTTGGTCGAAGGTAACTACACGGAACCCAGGATCATCCGCATCGGGTGAGGTAGAGAGAGAGACGGTGAGAGGGCCAATCGCACCCGCAACGAAGCGTTGGCGTCCGTCCCGATTCCCGATGCGATCCGCCCAGATCCGACACTGGCGTGCCGACTGCTCGTTGATCTCCCAGGCAAGGGCATCCAAAAATCGATCCTCAAGGATCTTTTGGTAAAATTCTGGATCCTTACGGCCTCCGTGCTCTCGCGGATCGTCAACGAAAAACTCGCTCTGGCCAATGCTAGTAGCACTGAACGTATTGGTTTCAATGATGTCGGCCCCTGCCTCAAGAAAGCGCCGGTGAATGTCCCCGATCATGTCAGGTTGCGTCAGAGAGAAGAGATCGCCATTGTTGAGGAGATCCTTCGGGGCATTGGCAAAGCGTGTTCCCCGAATGTCTGCTTCCTTCATCCCGTAAGTCCGGATGGTGGTCCCCATCGCGCCGTCCAGGATCAGGATTCGTTCACGGAGGAGCTTCTCGATAGGATGAAGATTCATAGAGCTGGCCAAGTCTGGATCAACAAGGAGGGCATGGCATGTGCTGCACCTTCAGGTGGGTAGTGACCTCCGTGGATGAGGCCCTAAGACGCAGACCTTGTTGCGCCCAGTTCGCTTGGCCTCGTAGAGCTTCTCGTCAGCACGGGCAATGACATCGGGGGCCATTCGATCCGAATCCTGGAGGATGGCAATGCCCATGCTGATAGTGACTGGAATGTGCTCCCCCTGGAAAACGAAGCGGTATTGGGCCACTCGCTCCCGAATGGATTCGCAGAGGGTCCAGGCTCCCTGGAGTGAGGTTTCGGGAAGGACCAGGGAGAACTCCTCGCCCCCATAGCGAGCGAAGATCTCATCGCGGCGGACGCGAGACTGGACCACCTTGGCAAGCTCTTTGAGAACGTAATCCCCTGCGAGGTGGCCAAATCGGTCGTTGATCCGCTTGAAGAAATCGATGTCAAACATAACTACGGTCAGATCACGAGCATGGCGCCGGGCCCGCGTGATCTCCCGCTCAAGGGCCTCGAAAAGAAAGCGTTTGTTGTAGATCTGCACAAGGCCATCGATGATGGTCATCCGGTAGATCTCTTCGTGGTACTGACTCTCGACGTCCTCCCCGCTGAGGTACTTGAAGATGATGCCACCGATCTTGATACGGTCACCGTTTTGTAGGCAGTGCTGCCGGGCAATTAGCTCGTCGTTGACGTACGTGCCGTTGGTGGAGCCGTCGTCCACGATCCACCAAGCTTCCCCCCGGCGCTCCCAGTGGGCATGGCGCCGAGAAACGCTATCGCCCTCCAAGATGATGTGGTTATCGCCGCCTCGCCCGACTCGGATGGGGCTCTGTTCCAAAACGAAGCGCTTGCCGAGGAGACTCTGGTCTTTGGTGTAAATGACCACCAGGCAGTCGCTGCCCCGGCGGTGGACGCTGGGGGCTGGGACCACCGCCGTGACGCGCGTTTTCTCGTCAAACTCGCTCACGTCATCCTCGTCGACAGCCTCACCTTAGGCACTTTATCAAGCGTACTTATTCAACCATTGGATCGTCAAGACACCCTCTCAGAACAGGTAACGTTCCCCCGAGTCGCAGAGCATCGTCACCACCCGCCCGACCCCCCGGGCAGCTACCACCAGCGCTGCGCTCACAGTCGCTGCCGCGCTCGGGCCCGCCAGGATGCCCTCCTCTCGGGCAAGCCTTGCCGCCATGCGTTCTGCCTCCATGTCCGTCACGGTAAGCACCTCGTCAAGAAGCCCCCTGTCTAGGATCTCTGGTACAAAACCCGGAC
>JANWXX010000434.1 GCA_025057345.1 Polyangiaceae bacterium
CTCCAGGCTCCGCCCCCTTCTCTTTGCGCCTGCGCGCCGCCCTAGAGCGGACCTTTCACCAGCTCGCCGCAGGAGATCCGATGACCCAAGCGCTCCGGCCTACTGCCGATCTGGTGGCCGAGCACCACCCACTGCCTCCGCCGCTGGCCGCCAGCTGGGCTCGCTGGCGCGCCTGGCTTGACCGGGCCTTCCCCTCGGGCACGTCCCGAGGGAGCCCAGGTTGAGACCCCCGGCGCTGGTGCGTGCTACCGTGGGCTTCATGGCCTCGGTCGCGCCTGTTCTGTCCTCGGGGGAGCCCTCGGCTACCGTGCAAGTATCCTGGCCCGACGACCTTCGCCGCTGGTACTTGCCGGAGGAAGACGAAGAGGTGGGAACGTCTTGGATAATCTTCTGGTTGCGGAGAGATCTGCTCAAGGTGCTCCAGAGTCTCGCGGAGGAGGAGGGTCACGCTTGGTTTATCGGCGCCGAGCAGGACATGCTGCTGCGGGCCGATGACCTGCGGGTAGGCGTCCGCCCCGATGGCTACATCCTCCCAGGAACGCCCCAGGAACGAAACTTCGAGCGCTGGCCTGCCTACGACCCGAGCGTCCCAGCGCCCATCTTCGCCTTCGAACTGGTGTCGGAGTCCAACTGGGAGAAAGACTACCTGGATGCGCCGGAAAAGTACACGGCGCTGGGGGTCAACGAGCTGATGGTGGTGGACCCGCTGGCCGCGGAGGGAAAGAGTCCAGCGAATCCAGCGTACGCCTTTCAGCTCTACCGGAAGGGAAAAGGAGGGCGTTTGGAGCGAGTGTACGCAGGTCCAGGCCCCGTGTTCAGCGAGGAGACAGGGGTGTGGTGGAGGCTGGAGGGAGGGAGCGTGGTTCTGTCACGGGACAAGGAGGAGCGAGGGAGGATTCTGACGAGGGAGGAGAAGAACAGGAAGCAGGCGGAGGCTGAGACGTTGGCCCGGCAGGCTGCCGAAGAGGAGAAACAGAAGGCAGAGGAGCAGGTGAAAGCCGAGCGAACTGCCCGCCAGGCAGCCGAGAGGCTGGCTCTGGAGGAAGCACGAGGGATGATCCTAGACCTGTGCGAGGTGCTGGCCATCGAGGTGACCCCGGAGCGCCGCGCACACCTGGACTCTCTCGACCTCGAAGGCCTTCGTTCCCTTCGCGCGAGCCTCAAAACTCAGAGAGCCTGGAGGATGTAGGGAGTAGATCTATGTCTCAAATTGGCCCACCCCCCGCCTTGAGCCTGCCAGATAGAGCCTCCTTGCCCTTCGGAGCTACGAGAATCTCTCCGTTGAACATAACCGATTTCCTTCGCAGCCCATGCCAGAGGTATCGTCTACCGGGACATCAAGCCCGAGAACATCCATATCAGCCAAGATGGTACGATATCGCCCATCCCATATGAGCCCCCGACCAGCACGCCTGCTCCTACCGCTGGCGCTTGGTACTCAGGTTTTGATCTATGGGTTTGCCTGCGAAGAGGACAGTGAAGGGAAGCAGCACGCCGCGCCACCGGTAATCAACATCGACGACGTGCGCTACGAGGGGGGTATGACCGACGAGGCGGTGCAGAGCATCCTAGGGGTTCCTGCTATCATCAACGATGACAAGGCTCCCCTCGCCTCGGCTCCTCAGGAAGGTGCAATCGTTCCCCCCTCACCGCCGTTCACCTTCACATGGAGCGCATCCAGTGTGCGCCGTGCTCCCCTCCCCTCCTGGATGGGTCCGGAGCGCTCTGCCTTCGCTCATGGCACCCCTTACACCGGAGTTGCTTATATCTTGACCTTCCATACTTCCTTGAATCCGAAGCTGGTTCGCGTCGCCACCAGCAAGACCTCCTACACCCCGGATGAAGCCGCCTGGAACGACCTCAAAACAGCAGGATGCCCCATCACCCTTACGCTGACAGTGGCACGCACCGAGAACAACAACGTGGTGGTTGGCGGAGGGCCCTATACCTCCAGCAAGGGCATCACCTTCACCATCGGCCCTTGAGGCTCACGGACCCAACCGCCACTTCAGCAGCTCTCCCCTCTGCACCGCGCTCTGCCCGTCGAAGTAGTGCCCGTTGACTTCTAGGCGAACGAGAAATAGTCACCACACCCCACGGACCAGCAGACCATCCACAACCAGGGCAATTGCGTGCATCCCTGACGGAGTCGAGGTAGCTTCCGCAGGGTGATGATCTCTTTCGAGGAAGCCCGTGCTCGCCTACTCTCGGCTCTCCGTGTACTCCCTCCTGAACGTATCCCGCTGCGAGAGGCTGCAGGTCGTGTGCTCGCGGAGGACATTCATGCTGCCGTCGCCATACCTCCCTTCGATGCCAGTGCCATGGATGGTTACGCAGTGGCCCTCTCCTCCTTCGAGGGCGACGGCCCTTGGACACTCCCCATCATCGGGGAGAGCCGCCCTGGGGTGAGCCCGCCTTCGTTGGTTCAGGGGGCAACCTGCCGCATCTTCACCGGGGCCCCTCTCCCTCCGGGGGCTGACGCGGTGGTGATGCAGGAAAATGTTGCTTGTGAAGGCGGAGTAGTGACCTTCCGGGCTCGCCCTCGTGTAGGAGAGTACATCCGTTTCGCTGGTGAGGATCTAGCCAGGGGCGCTGTGGGGCTGAAGCGCGGGACACGCCTGAGCGCCCCGCAACTCTCTTTGGCAGCGATGCTGGATCGCTCCGAGCTTCTGGTGACCCGGCGCCCTCGGGTCACGATCCTGGTAACCGGCGATGAACTCCGACCTCCTGGGAGCACCCCAACGGCGGTATCCATCCCCGAGTCGAACTCTGCGGGACTGGCCGCCCTGGCGGCGCAGGCAGGTGCCTCGGTCAGCTTGGCACCTCTTTGCCCCGACGAACCGAGCGCCACCGCCGCAGCCATCTCCGAAGCCCTCCGAAGCTCGGATCTGCTACTCACCGTCGGCGGTGTCAGCGTGGGTGATCACGATGTCGTCCGTCCCGCACTGGAAGCAGCTGGCGTCACTCTCGACTTCTGGAAGGTAGCCATCAAGCCCGGCAAACCCATCGCTGTCGGCCGAAGCGCCCACAGTCATGTTCTCGGCCTCCCAGGGAATCCGGTCAGTGCCTTGATCACTTTCGCACTCTTTGGTGCTCCACTGCTCCGGATGCTCCAAGGAGACACCCGACCGCTGCCTCCCACCAGCCGGCTACCCCTCGGTGCTCCCCTCCAAAGGCAACCTGGGCGCCTAGAATTTCTCCGCGCCGCCATAGAATCCCGGGAAGGTGGTCCCTGCCTGGTACCTCTCCAGAATCAGGCATCCGGCGCCATGATCTCTCTCGCTGCATGTGATGCTCTGGCCATCCTCCCTGCGGAGAGCACCTCCTTCGCTGTTGGCGACCTCCTCGACACCCTTCGCCTAGGTGATATTTGATCCTTCTAGGGGCCATCGTGACCGTCGGTGCTTCTTCCCCATGTGACGGAAGGAGTTCCACGCATCCGCCGTAGCCATCAGCCGCTCGCGCTCCTTCCCCATGTGACGGAAGAAGTTGCTCCCGGACACAGAGGGAGTTCCCCTAGTAGCGAATTCTGCAACTCACAGCAACGAGAAGAGCTACCCCTCCCTAGCCTTTCGCTCTCGCCTTACCCCGTGCCGGAGAGTCCCTCCTGCTCCATGACCTCAAACGCCCGGAGCAGTGCCTCCTCGTCCTGCAGTAGTGATGCATTCAAGGCCATCCTTAGCCCCGGATCAACCACCACAGAAGACGCCACCCGAAGCCGTTCGCAACCTTCTGCGTCCAAGGAGGGCGCTAGCGCGACCGCCGCAGCCGCCCGTACCAGAACTGGCTGCCGAACATCCTCCAGAGTGGACCAAAGCTGCTCCGACTCCAAGGTTTCCTGGCGGAAACTTCCCTGCCCTGAGGTCATCAGCCCCCGAAGCTCCCTAAGCCAGTCCTTGAGCTGTCGTCGCCGCCGATCCAACCGGGCTGCAGCACTTGCTTCACCTACTGCTTCTCGTGCACTACGGGCCTCCTCGATCCTGGCCAGGATGGCATCCAAGTATCCCTTACGAGAACCGAAGCCCACAAGGCTCTTGAGTTGGCCATCCTCCCATGACCCTGCCGTCCAGTAGGCGGAGAGCCTCGCTTCTTCACCACTCCTAGAGCAGAGCCGGATCACTTGCTTGTCGGAGGAAACCTCCCGGAGATCCTTGAAGGGGATCACCCGGCGACGCCAGAGCCACCGGAGCATCACCCCATCCAGCCCGACGCTCAG
>JANWXX010000435.1 GCA_025057345.1 Polyangiaceae bacterium
GGAGAACCCATGAATACCAGGATTGTACGGCTTCTCTTCAAGGTGGCTCTACTGGGGGTCGGGGCGCTGGCGGTAGGGTGCGATGATCCAGTCCCCCCAAGCGCACAGGGAGCGGTCAAGTACCGGCTGGGCCGCCAGCCTACCGGCCCGGTCTGTAGCGCCAGTAGTCCTAGCGAAACCATCGGTTCCATCAATGTGACCGACCTCACCCAGAGCACCCCTCTGGTCAACGACGAGGGCGGCAAGGTGAGCTGCCGGGTCAAGCCAAGCGGCAACAGCTACAACGTCAACGTCAGCTTGCAGCAAGGCCCTAACCTCTTCGCTCTGAGTGGCGTGGTGACCCCCGGTGAGGTGTCCAAAGTCATTGTCAACCTTACCGCCGACAGCATTAAGGCCACCTATTCCTCCAATCCAGATAACCCATGCACTCTCCGGGTCGATGGTGCTACCCCCGCCGGCCTCGGTATTAGCCCAGGGAAGATCCGCGCCATCTTCGATTGCCCAGATATGATCCTCAGCGGTGCTACTACCGATGCCCCTCGCTGTGCCATCACTGGTGCTACCAGCGAGGAGCCTGGGGGCTACATCTTCTTCGATAACTGCGACGAGTGACCTCAAAGAGGTGGCGTCTCTCTCGCCACCCACGGTGGCCACCTCGCCAGAAGAACCCAGGGAAAATCCTTGTTTTCTTAGGTGGTCCGGCTGGCCTGCGCCTCGCAAGGAGGGGCAGCGTGGCAACCGCAATCACCACCACGCTGCTGGGTATGGAGGCGCACCTTGTCTATGTCGAGGTAGAGGCCTTCCGTGGCCCTGGCAGCTTTGACCTGGTAGGGCTCCCCGAGGCTTCCGTCCGCGAGAGCCGCGTCCGCGTTCGTTCGGCGCTCTTCCGCACCGGAGTTCTCCTCGACGAGCACCGCGTCGTCGTCAACCTTGCCCCGGGAGACCTTCGTAAGGTTGGTAGTGCCTTTGATCTCGCCATCGCGATCGCCACCCTGGCCTCGCTGGGAGAGCTTCCTCCCGAATGTCTTGAAGACACCTTGCTTCTTGGAGAGCTCTCCCTCTGGGGTGAGCTACGTGGCATCCCAGGAACGCTCCCCCAAGTGATGATGGCTCGTCGCCATGGGCTCCGTCGGGTGATCGTCCCGGTGGAGAACGGTGCCGAGGCTGCCGCCATTCCCGGGATTGAGAGCTTTGTCGCCGAAGACCTCGCCAGGGTTCTTGATCACCTCCGCGGCATCCGTTCCCTTCCAGTAGCCCAGTGGCAGGGTGCCCCGCAGCATGAGAGCATACTCGATCTTGCCGACGTCAAGGGCCAGGCCGCTGCTCGCCGCGCCTTGGAAATTGCTGCTGCAGGCCATCACCACCTGCTGCTCAGTGGCCCCCCTGGCAGCGGGAAATCCATGCTTGCTCGGCGGCTCCCGAGCATCCTTCCGCCGCTCCAGGAGGACGAAGCCCTGGAGGTTAGCGCCATCCACAGCGTCGCTGGTGTCCTCCCTGCAGGGTTCGGCCTGCTTCGTGAGCGTCCCTTCCGAGCACCACACCATAGCACCTCTGACGCTGGCATCCTCGGTGGCGGCTACCCCCCGCGCCCCGGCGAGCTCTCCCTAGCACACCACGGCGTCCTCTTCCTCGACGAGCTACCTGAGTTTCGCCGCTCCACTCTCGAAGCACTCCGCCAGCCTCTTGAGGATGGTCACCTGACCATCGCTCGTGCCCGGACGCGCTCCACCTTCCCCGCACGACCCCTTCTGATCGCTGCAAGCAATCCTTGCCCCTGTGGATACGCCGGTTCTGACCGCTGTAGCTGCGCTCCCGAGCGTATCCGCCAGTACGCCGCTCGCCTTTCTGGCCCCCTACTGGACCGGATCGACCTCCACTTCCGCCTTCCCCCAGTCCACCTTGAAGCTCTCCAGTCCGGAAGTCCTGGGGAACCTTCTGCTGCTGTCCGAGAGCGTGTGGTCGCTGCCAGGGAGCGCCAGCGGCGCCGCCGTACGGCAGGGGAGGTTCGGTGCATCTTCAACGCTGCTCTCTCCCCAGGAGAACTGGAGCGGGTCGCCACTCCAAGCCCCGAGGGCAAACGACTGCTTCTGGCCGCCGCCGAGCGCATGGGACTTTCCGCCCGTGGCCACGGCAAGGTCTTGCGGGTGGCCCGCACCGTAGCCGACCTCGCAGGAGATGAGCGAGTCGAGGCCCACCACATCGCCGAGGCCCTCCAGTACCGAGGAGCCATAGGGATTGGGATGCCTCCACAAGCCCGACTGGCCAGAAGTGCTGCTTCCCCCTGATTTTCCTTCAACCCCACAACCAACCCAAAGCAAAGGAACCAAGCACCATGTTGAGTGAGATCACGGACCGAGTACGGGCGCTCAAGAACGCCCTAAGCAGTATCGAAAAGGCCTTCGGCAAGGGGTCGATCATGAACCTGGGAGGGCAGGAGCAGGAGGAGCCAGTGGCGGTAATCCCCACCGGGAGCATCGCCCTGGATCAAGCCCTGGGAATCGGCGGCTACCCGCGGGGCCGGATCATCGAGGTTTTCGGCCCGGAATCCAGCGGCAAGACAACGCTAACACTCCATGCCATCGCAGAGGCCCAGCGCGCGGGGGGTACCGCAGCTTTCATCGACGCCGAGCATGCCTTCGACCGAGCCTACGCCCGTGGTGTCGGCATCGACCTGGATCGGCTGTTGATCTCCCAGCCCGACACCGGTGAGCAAGCACTAGAGATCTGCGAGATACTGACCCGATCCGGAGCCGTGGACGTGGTGGTAGTGGACTCGGTCGCGGCTCTCGTCCCCAAGGCTGAAATCGAGGGCGATATGGGCGATCAACACATGGGCCTCCAGGCACGGCTGATGAGCCAAGCACTCCGCAAGCTGGCAGGCATTGCCCACAAGAGCGGTACCACCCTGATCTTCATCAACCAGCTCCGGCACAAGATTGGTGTGATGTTCGGCTCCCCGGAGACAACCACCGGCGGCAACGCTCTCAAGTTCTACGCCAGCGTACGTCTGGATGTCCGCCGCGTCGGCACAATCAAGAGCGGTGAGGAGCCGGTGGGGAGCCGGACCAAAGTGAAGGTGGTGAAGAACAAAATGGCACCTCCCTTCCAGGAGGCAGAGTTTGAGCTGCGGTGGGGCACCGGGATCGACAGCGCTGCAGACCTCCTCGACCACGGTATCGCCTGCGGTGTGATCGAAAAGAGTGGGGCGTACCTTTCGTTCGCTGGGGCTCACCTGGGGCACGGACGGGAGCGTGCCCGCGAAGCACTTCTCCAGGATCGAGCCCTGAGCGACCGGGTACGTGCTGCCCTGCTCGCTGCTACCCCACCGAGCCGCGCGGACGCGGAGTAACTTTCCTGGCCTCCTCCAAGGCGATCCCCTCCGTCAGAGGTGATTCCCCTGTGCTGGAACACCGCCCTCCCCCAGGTGGCGCAACCGAAACCTGACCCACGCGCAACCCGTGCACCGATGCGTGCAAGAAAAACCTGGAAACACTCAGGTTCTCCCTAGTTCCCGCGGAGATTGCGCTGGCCTGTGGCTTGCTGAGAAGCGGGTCATGAAGGCGATCCCAAACATCAGCAAATACATGACGACCAGCCCGATCACCGTGGGCAAGGAGCAGACCTTGGCCTACGCCCACAAGGTTCTGCGGGAGCACCGCATCCGACACCTGCCGGTGCTAGAGGGCGGTCGCTTGGTGGGCATCATCTCGGAGCGGGATCTGCACCTGGTGGAAACCCTCAAGGACGTAGACCCGGAGAAGGTCACCGTGGAGGATGCGATGACCCAGGATCCCTATACCGTCAGCCCGGAGGCGCCACTAGACGAGGTGGTGGCAGAGATGGCCGAGAAGAAGTACGGCTCCGCGGTGGTACTCGACAACAACAAGGTGGTTGGGGTCTTCACCACCATTGACGCCATGAGCGCCTTTGCCGAGCTGCTTCACACCCGGCTCAAGGGCTGAACCTCCCCAAACTGGGATCCCGATCCCTCATTCTTCGGCGACCGCCCGGAAGATCCCCTTGGCCATCAGCGAAGTCGCCTCGGCGACGCGCTGCCGGTAGACTGCGCGCCTCGCTTCCTTGATTCTGGTATCCTCCGGAGATGCAAGCCAGGCCTGCTCCACCAAGTGGGCTGCTAGAGCGCTATCCTGGGGTAGCAGCTCCATCGCACGGTTGGCCAACCGACTAGCTCCTCCTGCTAGTGATGCTAGCTC
>JANWXX010000436.1 GCA_025057345.1 Polyangiaceae bacterium
GGGCGGGAGGGGCAAGGGGTGCAGGTAGGGGACGAAGATGGAGGAGCCAAGCAGGCGCCGGGGAGGGTGGACCGGACCGACATTGAAGCGCAAGTCGCGAACCTTGTACCCCGCTTCCTTGAGCCGTTCGCAGAGAATTTCGCGCATCATTGAGAGCTGCTGGGCCCACGCAGAGGAGGAAACCCGTACCGTGAGTACTTCCTCCCGGAGTCGCAGCGGCATGGCGCAACGGACGACGCCGGGGCCAACCACACGACGCCAGGTTGCGTCATCGACGTTGCTGGGGCGGAGGTGGGCAGGGGGCCGGAGGAACCCCTGGAGCAGAGAGCCAAGGCAGATAGGAGCCGAAGACACAATCCCATGTTAGCGTAGGCCATGGAAACGAAGCTACCCCTTGAGTTCTTCCGGCAGCTCCCCAAGACCGATCTGCACGTCCACCTGGACGGGTCGCTACGTCTCGAAAGCATCCTGGACCTAGCCCAGCAGGACGGTATTGAGCTACCAACCCGCGACCCAATTGAACTCCGGCGATTTATGAACCTGGGCCAGAACTGCGGCTCCCTAGTCGAGTACCTTAAAGCCTTTGATGTGACGCTGCGGGTCATGCAGACCGAGGAGGCCCTCTATCGCACTGCGTTCGAGCTGGCAGAGGACGCTGCCCGGGAGAACGTTCGGTACATGGAGGTGCGTTATTCTCCTATGCTCCACGGGCGCAAAGGGCTGAAGATGACCGTCATCGTCGAGTCGGTCTTGGCAGGGCTCCGAGCGGCCCAGGCCAAGTACGGCATTGAGTCCAACGTCATTCTCTGCGGTATTCGAAATATCTCGCCGGAAACCTCTCTGGAGATGGCTGAGCTATGTGTCGCCTACAAGAACCGGGGGGTCGTGGCCTTCGACCTCGCCGGAGCCGAGTACGATCACCCCGCCAAACATCACCGAGCTGCCTTCCAACTCGTCCGCGACAACAACATCAACGTCACCATCCACGCCGGAGAAGCCTACGGCCCCGAGTCCATCGCCCAGGCCATCCACATCTGCGGCGCCCACCGCATCGGTCACGGCTGCCGCCTGCGGGAGAACGGTGACCTGCTCCACTACGTCAACGACCACCGCCTTCCCCTGGAGTGCTGCCCGTCAAGCAACGTACAGACGAACGCAGTCCGCAACTTGTCCTCTCACCCCCTCAAGCTCTACCAGGCCCTTGGTCTGAGGGTGACCATCAACACCGACAATCGGCTGGTCACCGATACCACCGTTTCCAAAGAGCTCTGGCTGTGTCACACCGCCATGGATATCCCCCTGCGCGACATCAAATCAATGATCGTCGCCGGCTTCAAGAGCAGCTTCCTCCCCTTTCATATCAAGCAGGCCTACCTGCGCCAGGTTAGCCAGGAACTCAAGCGCTTCCACGAGGACGGTACCATTGACGACCCACCCCTACCCGTCCCCTCCGGACCTACCCCACCACGCACGGGACGCATACCCCTTCTTGACCCCTCCGATCTTCCCCCGCCTAGCCTCTCGTTATGACCACCATCCTCGTCGTCGAAGACGACCAACCCATCGCCGATGCGGTGCTTTACGCGCTCCGCAGAGATGGAATGACCGCCGAGGCTCGGGACTCTCTCGCAGCGGCTCGGGAACGCCTCGCCGAGCCCGGCGTCGACCTCGTCATCCTCGACCTCACCCTCCCGGACGGCAGCGGCTTCTCTCTCCTCGACGAGCTGCGCCGTACCGATCGCTCCCCCCGTGTTATTGTCCTCACCAGCCGCGATGAAGACATCGACTGCGTCGCCTCCCTGGAGGCCGGCGCCGACGACTACGTCACCAAACCCTTCTCCCCTCGTGCCCTAGTTGCCCGGGTCCGTGCCGTGCTCCGCCGCAGCGCCTCCGTGGCCCCACCGCACGCTCCATCGCTCCCCCAGGGCCCACCGCCCGCGCTGGAAGTCGACCCGGAGCGCCGTCGGGTTACTTGGGCGGGTCAAGAAATACCCCTAACCAAGATCGAGTTCGATCTCCTAGCGGTGCTAGCGGAGGCACCCGGGCGGGTGCGCTCCCGAGGACAGCTTGTGGAACGAGTCTGGGGCCCCTCGTACGCGCTGACGGAGCGCACGGTGGACTCCCACTTCAAGGGGCTCCGGCGTAAGCTAGAGGAAGCAGGCGCACCGGCCAGCCTCATTGAGACGGTACGCGGAGTGGGCTTCAAGCTTCGAGAGGGGTGAGCCTTGAAGTCTGAGGCGGCCCCTACGCCCGAGCTGCTGGCTGTAGCCTTCGTCTGTCTGGTAGCAGATTTGCTGCTCTTGGTGCAGATCGCTCAGCGCCTGCGGAGAGCCCGCCAGGAGGGACCTTCCCTTCGACTACGTATCTTTGGCGCCCTCGCCATCGCTACCTTGACCGGGGCCCTGCTCACAGGGCTCTACGTGATTGCCGAGGAGGTATGGCTCACTGGGGTCTGGCCAGTTGTAGCCCGGATCGCCCCCAAAGCTTTCGTGGTGGGTTCGGTACTTCTATGGCTCTCGGCAGCAGGAGCCGCGGTGGTAGGGAGGCTGATGGCTCGATCCATTGAGGAGATCACCGAGGCCGCTTCTCGGATCGCGGAGGGTGAGCTAGGAGCCCATCTGCCCCGAGGCTATGACCGAGAGGCAAGACGGCTGTCCCGGGCCTTGGCGAGCATGCGCCGGGAGCTGGAAGGGCGCCCGTATGCTGCTGCTTTCCTGCGAGACGCCTGGCATGATCTCAAGACCCCTGCTACTGCAATCAAGGCCACCGTCGAACTCTTGGAGGACGGCGCCCTTGAGGATCGGGACGCTGCGCTCCAGTTCCTGGCGAACCTGCGCCGTTCGAGCGAACAACTTGAACGCACCCTGGCTGATCTAGTTACCCTAGCCCGTTTCGAAACCTCAGCCTTGGCTCCAGAGGAGACTGGCTCCCTTGGCTCGCTGGCAGCAGAGGCCCTGGATGCAGTGCGACCGCTGGCAGAGGTACGACAAGTACAGCTCATCCTAAAAACCACAGGTGCCCCCGAGGGCACTTCCGTCGTTGAGGCCGGCAAGATCCGGGGGGACCGGGCTGCCCTGCGCCGGGCCCTCTCCAACCTCCTAGACAATGCTGTGGGTGCAACCCGCAAAGGTCGAGTCGAGATTCTCATCGACGACCAAGATCCAACCCAAGTTGTCGTCGACGTGATGAACGAGCCCGCGGAAGTCCCCTCCGAGGTGCGCGACCGACTCTTCGAGCGGGCAGCCACCGCACGCAAGGGAGCTGGCTCTGGGCTGGGTCTGGCCATCGCCCGTGCTGCTGTCGAAGCCCATGGCGGCCGTATCCGTTTCGTTGAGCTAGGTCCGCCCCGGGTTAGAGTCAGAATCCTCCTCCCTCGATGAAGGTCGCGGAGTAGGCCCCCAGAACGGGAGATCTACGGGCTTACATCTGCGCTCCAGAGCCCTAGATCAGGGTGTTACCTGCACCTCATTGAAGTAATAATACGCATGTATCCTGGATTCTTCCGGATCGCGTCCAGGCCATGGAACAAGAAAGCGGAGCTTGTTCCCTGAAGAATCGTACCAAAATGCCCCTCGTTCGTACTCTCCCAGCCAACAACCAGTGGAGTTGCAAGGGTGGTTGTACCTCCAGCGAACCTCTGTACCGTCGGAGCGGGTCGCCAGCGAGTAGGTGGGAGAGAAAGTCCAGCGGCCTGACTGGATGAGGTAGCGCACAGCATACATACCATCCTCGGCAGGCTGAGACGAGCGCCTCCCTTCCAGCCACCAGAGAAGAGCCTTGTCGCTCTCCGTAGCAGGACCGAAAGCATCGGTTTCAATGTAGGAGGCAAAAAAAATGGAATCGTCCGGCCCCAATGGCCGCAAGGTATCGAGGGGGGAGAGGAAAGCAACGCCTCGTGCTTCTCTAGGAACGTGAACCTCCACAAGCTTGGCTACCTGCCGTTGGGAGGTATCCACACCACGAGAGTCCTTCTCCCTGGCGGAGTAGACGATACGCACCGTAGAGAACCCGGTGCTCCCCGAGGACTTGACACGAGACACAGAGAGGAATGTCCCCGGGATACGATAGAGGTGCCCCGGCATGTAGTTCGAGTTGGCCTCGCTTGCACGGGGACGGACAAACCCGCATAGGAGTTACGCACCCAGGGCCAAGTGCCTGGGAACACTGGGGTTTGCAAGGAAGGTCCGGATGGCCTCACGCACG
>JANWXX010000437.1 GCA_025057345.1 Polyangiaceae bacterium
TTCGGATCAGGGGGGGTGATAGCTGCTGCGACGGCTGCGGTAAGCTCCGCCAGCACAGCTCCGGTCCTCGCTACGTCCTCAGCGCGACCCCGAGCAGGGATCCTGGCCAGCGCCTGGCTCACGCTGCGCAGTACATCGATCGAGATCTTTCCGGGGCCGTCCCATGCCTTTCCGTTGGCCATAGCAGGCCCTACGGTGGCGTCGATAAGGGCGATGTTGACCCGGTCCGGGAGTCGCTGAGGAGCAGGTCCGCAGCTCATAGAGAACACCGTCAACACTGCGGTGAGGAGCCATGGCAGAATGGGGCGCACCCAGACAGCGTAGCACCTGGCGGAGGCAAAGTAGGAGGTGGGGCAGAGAAGCGTTTATTGGGAGGAGTTATCTCACCAAGAGTCGCTGGAGCCTCCGCCGCCGGAGGATCCCCCCCCCCCACTGAAATCTCCGCCGCCAGAGTCTCCTCCTCCGAAACCCCCGCCACCTCCGCCAAGGAAGAAGATACCCCCGCGAGAAAGACGGGAGATGAGGAACAGGAGCAAGAGAACTAGGACGATGGTGAGGCAGATCCCTCCAAGGGATTGGGGGCGAGCGGGTTTGTTATTCGGACGCTTGTGGAGGGCTTTGGTGGCGTTGGTAAGGTTGCCGCTAAGAGCTTGAATGATGCCGTCGGTGCCGGCGTCGATGGCGCCACGCAGATCGTTCTGGCGCATGCGGGGGGCAATGCGCTCCTGGATGATTTGGTTTGCCTGGAGATCTGTAAGCTCGCCACCCACGCCCTTACCGGTTTCTATACGGACTTTTCGGTCAGCTAGGGCAATGACGAGGAGAACTCCGTTGTCCTTATCTTTTTCCCCGAGTTTCCAGGTGTTGAAGGTGGTATAGGCAACGTCCTCGATCGTTTCGCCCTCCAACGAAGGGATCACCAGGACTGCGATCTGGTGGGAGGTCTGCTGACGAAAGCGAGCCAGCTTCTCGTCGAGCTGAGCACGAGCAACGGGGTGGAGCTGGCGGGAGGTGTCAGTAACATGGCCCGCGATTGGGGGAGGGGTGTAGGCCCAGGCGACCGGCGAAAGTGCCAACAGCAGCAAGGCCACGAAGAGACCGCGGGCAGCATGGCGGAGCAGCCCAAGGAGCGCGGTGAGGGTTAGAGGGAGCGCGGGCACGGTAGGGCCCCTGTTCAGAAGGAAACCTTGGGGGCGGCGTGGGCTTCCGCGGAGGCAGTGAAGTAGACCCGGGGCTTAAAGGGCTGACCCGTAATCTTGTTAATCGCAGTACCGCTGATCTTGAGGAGTTCCGTGTTGTATTCACGAGCAGCCTTGTTGTACTCCTCCCGGGCGCGGAGGATGCGATTCTCAGTACCTTCGAGTTGCACCCGTAGATCGCGGAAACCCTGGTTGGATTTCAGATCGGGATATTGTTCTTGAATCATCAACAACCGGGAGAGCGATCCCTTGAGGTTTTCCTGGGCTTTCTGGAAGGCCTCGACCTTGGCTGGGTCGCTAAGATCGGCACCGGTGAGCTTGATGCTGGTGGCCTCAGCGCGAGCTTGGGTCACTTTGGCAAGGATGGCTTCTTCGGATTTGGCCGCGGCCTTGACCGTTTCGACCAGGTTGGGGATCAGATCATAGCGCCGCTGAAGAGCGGCCTCAAGATCAGCCCATTTCTGCTCGGCGATTTGGTCCTTTTCAATGAGGGTGTCGTATTTTTGGCACCCTGGCGCTGCAAGGAGGGGGATAGTCAGAACGACCGCAGGGAGGGAAGCCGCGCCCCGGAGGACAGCGGCGAGGAGCGAGGCCCCCAGCGTGCGGCGGGCCCCGGAAAGAGCGGTGAGGATTGGCTGGGCCATGGTGTGGTGCAAGGTAATCGCTTACCACCGCAACGCAATGGCAGAATGAGGACCCGGGGTAGGGAACTTCAG
The DNA here is from genome assembly GCA_025057345.1 of Polyangiaceae bacterium. Taxonomy (GTDB): domain Bacteria; phylum Myxococcota_A; class Polyangia; order Polyangiales; family Polyangiaceae; genus JANWXX01. The sequence continues at coordinate 1,916 of JANWXX010000437.1, forward strand.
AACTGGGCGAGGAAACGTGGGTTGTTTTCGTAGAAGAGCCGGATGTCGCTGATTCCATAGCGGAGCATGGCGATCCGGTCGACGCCGAGGCCGAAGGCAAAGCCGGTGAGGGCTTCAGGGTCCAGGTTGCAGTGCTCGAAGACGGCAGGGTGGATCATGCCGCAGCCGAGAATCTCGATCCAACCAGTGTACTTGCAGATACGGCAGCCCTCCCCTCCACAAAAGACGCAGCTGACATCAACCTCGGCGCCTGGCTCGACGAAGGGGAAGTAGCTGGGACGGAAGCGCGTGCGGGTTCCAGGGCCATAGAACCTTTCGGCGAAGGTGGAGAGCACCGCTTTGAGGTGACCAAAGGTGACCCGATGATCCACCAGGAAGCCCTCCATCTGGAAGAACATAGGTGAGTGAGTGATATCGTCGTCGCGGCGGTAGACTGCACCGGTGCTGACCAGCGCCATGGGAGGTCTGCGGCGAGTCATTTCCCGAATCTGTACCGCGCTTGAGTGGGTTCGAAGCAAGGTACGCGCGCCAGAAGGGGCTCCAGCAACGGACACCCAGAAGGTGTCTTGCATGTCGGTGGCGGGGTGATCTGGCGGGAAGGCGAGCTTGGTGAAGTTGTACTCTTCCAGCTCGACCTCCGGGCCTTCCACGGCGAGAAAGCCCAGGTCGCGGAAGATGGCCAGCAGGTCCGACTGCGTTTGGGTGAGTGGGTGAAGGTGCCCCCGGGGTGTCGGGATGCGGGCGGGCATCGACAGGTCGAAGGGGGGGGCGGATAGCTCAGCCTGGCGGCGAAGGTTGCGAAGTGCAGCAAGACGCTCAGAGAAGCGTGTCTCGACCTGTTCCTTGAGGGCATTGACGCGCTCCCCGATGCGCTTGCGGTCCTCGGGGGGTACCCTCCCCATTTGCTTGAGGATCTCGGTAAGCTTCCCCTTCTTGCCAAGGACTGTAGCCTTCTCGTCCCGCAAGGCTTGCTCCGTGGTAGCTGCCTCGAAACGAGCAGTGAAATCCTGGCCGAACTGATCAAGAGCTTCCTCGATGATCCGGGTTGCGTCCATGACAGGCCGGGGCGTAGCACATCCGCCTTTCGGTTGGGGGCTGCGTGAACCGGGGAAGGGGCTTGCGCTACGAAGGGGGGTGGACCAGCATGGGATCGCCATGGGCAAGATGAGCTTGGGTTTTCGTAGAGCAACCGTCTGGGGAGCCGGAGGGGCACTCCTGGCAGGACTGGTGATGCCGACGATGGCGCGGGCAGAGGAGTCTACTCCCACCGGCAAGGGAATCACTGGGGGCATGTTGCTTGGAGCCGAGGTGGTGGTGGCGGTCGAGGCGGCAGCGGGGGTCCGCAAGCCTCTTCCCTTCGTCCTTGGGGCTGTTGCTGGCGGGGGGCTCGGCGGGGTGGGGGGCTACTTTCTTGAGCAGAGCGTGAGCGATGCGAAGATCCCGTCGTACCTACTGGCGGCAGGGGTCGCGCTGCTGGTTCCAGCGGCTGTGCTCGTCTTCGATGCCACTTCCTACCAACCGCCTGCTGGTTACCAGGAGGACCGGGGTGGGCTTGATAGCGATCCGGTGGCTGACGCTCCTTCACCGTCCAGTGGGCCAGCACCTTCCTCTCCACCTCCAGAGGGAAGTGGCATAGGGACACCTCCAGCTCAAGGGCCCGTTTCTCGGGCTCTGTCCCCCCATCCTCAGCCTTACGCCTTCCGCAAGCCTGCTCTCCTGGCGCCTCCCCTGGCCCCGATGACCTCCATGCTTGCCTTCCAGGGAAATCAGCTCCACTTGCGCATGCCTGCGGTGGAGATCCGACCTGTCTTCACCCCACAGGAACTCCGCCAGCTTGGCGTGACTCAGCGGGAGGAAGTGCGCATTCCAGTGTTCCAGGCCAGGTTCTAGCCTTGTTTCCTGGCGCGGGGTGGTCGACAATCTTCATCTCGGATGCAACTGCCTAAGGCTCCTCCTCTCCCCAAGTCTTCCTCAGCCGACCCCTTCATCGGCAAAGTCATCTCTGGACGTTACCGCCTCGAAGCTCGCCTGGGTGAAGGCGGGATGGGGGTGGTCTACCGCGCCCGTCATGTGCTGATCGACCGGGTAGTAGCGCTAAAATTGATCCGGCCTGATCTACGAAGTGAAACGCATCTACGGGCCTGGATGGTCCGGGAGGCACGCGCTGCAAACCGGGTCGATCATGCACACATTGTAGATATCCATGACATTGGCGAAACCGAGGATGGCGATCTTTATCTCGTCATGGAGTACATCGTTGGTGTCCCCCTCTCCAGTGAGTTGGC
>JANWXX010000438.1 GCA_025057345.1 Polyangiaceae bacterium
GGCCCGCGCAGGGTTTGCTTCTCGCCGTGGTGCCGAGAAGTTGATTGCCCTGGGCAGGGTGCGCCTCAACGGTCAGATCGTCACAGAGCTGGGCACCCGAGCGGATCCCCACAAAGATGTGATCGAAGTGGACGGTCGCCGCATGGTCGCCGAGCGCCCGGTGTACGTGCTGCTCCACAAGCCCCGAGGGGTAGTATCCACCCGCTATGATCCGCAAGGGCGCCCTACAGTAGTCGAGCTGGTGCAGAGCCTCCAAGCCAACCTCTACCCTGTGGGTCGCCTCGATTTCCATACCAGCGGTGCCCTGCTGCTTACCAACGATGGCGACTTTACCCAAGGGCTGCTTCATCCTAAGAAGAAAGTGCCCAAGGATTACGTAGTGAAGGTCCAGGGGGAGATGTCCGATAAGGATCTGGAGCGCTGGCGCCAGGGCGTGAAGCTGGATGATGGTGCGGTCACCGCCCCATGCGAAGTATTTTTGCTGCGTCGCGAGAGGGGCAAAACGTGGATCAAGATAACCCTACAGGAAGGCCGCAATCAGCAGATCCGCCGCATGGGTAACGCTACCGGTTTCCCGGTGATGCGCTTGGTACGCCTCTCCTTCGCCGGCATCACTACCGAGGGCCTTCGTCCTGGCCAGTTTCGCCTCCTAACTGTGGACGAACTTCGGAACCTCAAGGCCAACTATGGTGTTCCCAGGCGTATCCCCAGGGGAGAACCTCTCCACTCCCCGCCCACCTCCCTTGCTCGCAGGCCCGTGACTTCCCGGGTTGCATGGGCAGGGAAAGCTCCCTCGGCCCGTCCTCAAAAGAGTTCTGCGGCCGTACCATCCGCCAAGAGCCAAGCCGACAACGGAACCCGGAGTCGGCCTTCTTCCCGCAACAAGCGTCCTCGCTGAGCCATACGCTCGACGGCGCGTATCCGTGCTGGGGGCCAGGGGGCTACCCCAAGCTCCGCGGCGGCCTGTTCCAGATCGAAGCCACCGGCTAGTCGCAGCCCGAGCATGATGCGCTCTCGGAGCAGGGTTTCACCATCGAGGGCTTCGATACTCTCGGAGAGCTCCCCAGGCTCCAAGGTCGGAGCCTCAGCACAAGCAGCTTGGTAACGCGCCGGGTTTGTCTGGTTACGGTAGCGGAGCGAGCCTCGGGCTGTACGGATCATCCCTACTGCTGCACAACCTAGTCCCAGGTAGTGGTGCCCCTTCCAATAGCCGAGGTTGTGGCGCGATGCCTGTCCTGGAGCGGCATAGTTGGAAACCTCATAGTGGAGGAGGCCCCGGGCTTCGAGCGCCTCGTGGAGTGCAAAGAAGGTTTCGACAGAAGTCCCCTCATCAGCGAGGGGGAGGCGGCCGCGGCGAGCCAGCTCTCCGAAGCGGGTGCCCTGCTCGATAGTGAGACTGTAAGCGGAGAGGTGGAGGATTCCCTCGTCAAGAAGACGAAGAGCCTCCGCTACAGCCTCCTCGGGGCGCTGGTCGGCGACCGCATAGAGGAGATCCACCGATACGCGGGGGATGCCGGAAGCCAGGGCAGCCCGGAGCGAGCGTAGGGCGCTTTCGGCGTCGTGGAGACGTCCCAAGAAGCGCAGGCGCCGATTGTTGAGGGACTGGACCCCGAGGGAGAGACGATTGACTCCCACATCCCGGAGGGCCTGGGCCCGGTCCAAATCCAGGGACGAGGGGTTGCACTCCACCGTGATCTCCAGATCCGAGTGGATGGGAAAGGACGCGCGGATTGCAGCGAGGAGGCGACCCAGCTGGACAGGCTCCCAGAGGGAAGGCGTCCCCCCTCCGAAGAAGATGCTTTCAAGGTTGGAAGAGCGCTCTCCCTCGGTGCAATCCTGGAGGCGCCGCTCAAGCTCGGTGATCACCGCATGGGTGTATCCGATGGGATCGATAGCCTCCCGGGTTGCTCGATAACTGACGAAATCACAGTAAGGGCATTTCTCCAGGCACCACGGAAAATGCACGTACACATGCATGGCGCGGATCGTGGCACGTTCCAAGGGAAGTGACTCGATCTGTGTCACTACCTCCAGGAGAGCCTTACCGCGAGAGAGACCGCTACGTTGCCCTGGTGGATGGGGGATGTTACCCTCCGGTGAAAGCGTCGTCTTTCCGTCAATCGCTCCCGACGCTCAGATGTACCCCCATGATCGAGCTTGGCACTCTTGTAGATCGCGTGAAGGCGTACCACCCCAACGCTGACACGGCCCTGCTCTCCAAAGCCTATGAGTACTCCTACCGGGCGCACGAGGGGCAGAAGCGTAAAAGTGGTGATCCGTACTTCATCCATCCGGTTTCCGTTGCAGGGCTTCTTACGGATCTCCGACTGGATACAGCCAGTGTATGCGCCGGGCTGCTCCATGACGTGGTAGAGGATACGCCCACCACGCTCCAAGATATTGACCGGGAGTTCGGCACTGAGGTAGCCGAGCTGGTGGATGGGGTGACGAAGCTATCCAAGATCGAGTTCACCTCGAAGGCAGACCGTCAGGCGGAGAATTTCCGCAAGATGGTGGTCGCCATGGCGCGGGACATCCGCGTATTGCTGGTGAAGCTCTGCGATCGCCTCGACAACATGCGGACGCTAGATCACATGTCTCCCGAAGCTCAGGAGCGTATCGCTCGGGAAACCATGGATATCTATGCCCCGCTAGCGAATCGGCTAGGGATGGCACGACTCAAGGCCGAGCTGGAAGATCTCTCCTTCCGCTACCTAGAGCCGGACGCCTACCGAGAACTGAGCGCCAAGGTGCAGAAGACCCAGGCAGAGAGAGACCGGTACATTACCGAGGTGTGCCGTACGCTCCAAGCGAAGCTGGCAGAGCACGGCTTTGCCGGGGAGGTAAGCGGGCGCGCTAAGCACCTCTACTCGATATATAGAAAACTTCAAGCACAAAGATGCGATTTCGAGCAGGTCTACGATATCATAGCTTTCCGGTGTGTTGTGGAGACGGTGGCCGACTGCTATGCAGTCATCGGAGTGATTCACTCAAAGTGGACGCCGGTCCCTGGTCGATTCAAGGACTACATTGCACTGCCCAAACCCAACCAGTATCGTTCCCTCCACACCACGGTGATCGGCCCTGGACACGAGCGTATCGAGATTCAGACCCGAACGGCTGAGATGCACCGGATTGCCGAGCACGGCATCGCCGCCCACTGGAAGTACAAGGAGCGACACGGCAGCGGCCTCGACCCCAAAGATGCAGAGAGCTTTGCGTGGCTCCGAGAATTGATGGAAGTCCAAAAAGACTTGAAGGATCCTGCGGAGTTCCTTGAGAGCGTAAAGCTCGATCTCTTCCAAGACGAGGTGTACGTCTTTTCTCCCAAGGGGGATGTCCATGTCTTCCCCCGGGGCGCTACCCCCGTCGACTTCGCCTATGCCATCCACACCGACGTGGGTACCCACTGTTGTGGCGCTCGCGTTAACGGAGCCATGGTGCCGCTTCGCCACCGACTCCACAGCGGCGACGTGGTGGAGATCCTCACCAACCCTAACCAGCTCCCCAACCGGGAGTGGCTTGATTTCGTTGTTACCAGCCGAGCCCGCTCCAAGATCCGCAATACGCTCCGCACCGACCAGCGTGAGCGGGCTATGAAGACAGGTCGCGAACTTCTAGAGCGCGAGCTACATGAGCACAAGATCTCCTTGGCCAAACTCCTCAAGAGTAGCGACGAGCAGCGGAGGCTCGTCGAGCACTTCAAGGTTGCGTCCTTCGAAGAGCTCTTCCTGCTGGTTGGCTACGGCAAGATCAAGGCCACCGACGTCCGAGAATTCCTCCTGCCCCCTGCCCCCCTCGAAAGCAACGCTAAACCCGTGCCTGCCCCGTCGATTCGAGAGGGCGCCCTGGAAAACATCGTTCGCAAGGTCACTGGCAAGGACTCCGCTGCCATCCTCCTGGGCGGTACAAGTAACATTCTCGCTCGTTACGCACGCTGCTGCAATCCTCTCCCAGGAGAGGAAATTGTTGGCTTCGTCTCTCGCGGCCGAGGCATCACTGTCCACCGACGCACCTGTACCAAAGCCTTCAACACCAACGATCCAGAGCGTCGTGTCGAGGTTTCCTGGGAGCCCCAAACCAAGATGCCCCGTACAGTCCAGGTCAAGGTTGTCACGACCGACCGCCCAGGCATCCTCGCCACCCTCGGTCAGACCTTCCAGAATAAGGGGGTCAACGTCCAATCTGCCG
>JANWXX010000439.1 GCA_025057345.1 Polyangiaceae bacterium
TTGTCCTTGGGCGAGGCCATCGTAGGATAACAGCCCGACATCACACGGTATTCCTGGGTGGGTGCGTAACTCCTACTCTTAAGAGATCGCTGGTACTTAAGAGAACCACCTGGGGGTATCCCCTACCAGGGACGGTTGGAGGTCGTTGTTTGGAGGCTCACCTCGTCCCCCAGCTTGGGTTTCGAGCCAGGATACGCCTCGACGAAGGGCCGGAAACAACTGATGGTGACCTCCGAAAAGCGAGGCCCCTAGCTATATGACAGCGCGCTCCGGAGCCCCGCGATGACCCGTGCGTTGACCCCAGGTACAGCAAGAAGCTGTTCGTCGGTGGCACGGGCGATGTTCTCAATGGAGCCAAGGGCGTCCAGCAAAGCCTTGCGGGTTTTGGGGCCCACCCCCGGAATGCCGTCCAGCGAGGAGCGAAGGCGGCGGTTTTTCCCCAGTTTTTCCCGAGCTTTGTTGGAAAAACGGTGGGCCTCGTCCCGGGCGCGGGCCAGGATCGCCAGCGCTGCGGTCTGAGGCCGGAGGGGGATACCGTTCTTCTGCCCTGGGAGAAACACCCGATCCACTAGGGTTTCGCCAGCGGAGTTCTCTCGCTCCTTGGCGAGGCCAACGATGGGAAGCTGGTGGAGCCCTAGGGCCCGGGCCGCCTGGAGCGCTACATTGAGCTGCCCGCGACCGCCATCCACTACCAGCAGATCCGGGAGTGACCAGGGATCGTCGTCGTCAAGAGGGGCGAGGACCACGCTCTCCAGGGGTCGGGGTTCCTCCTCGACGGAGGGGGCCTCCGGGGTTTCGTCCACCATAAGTTCCTCGACCTGGGCCTCCTCGGCTTCGGCGGTCGGCGCAGGGAGCGAGGTCAGGGCTCGGCGGAAGCGGCGTAGCAACACCTCCTTCATGGCACCGTAGTCGTCGCCCCCCTGGACCGTGCGGACGTGAAAGGTGCGGTAGCGCTTCTTGTCTGGGAGGGTGTCGCGGAGAGCAACGATGGCACCCACGGTATCCTGGCCGCCAAGGTGGGAGATATCGATGCACTCGATCCTCCGTGGCAGAACTGGGAGACGAAGCTTGTGCTGGAGCTGGGCCAACCGCGCTGCTATATCGTCGCTAGCGCGCTTCTTCTGGCGGAAGGCGTGGGCCGCGTTCTCTGTTGCCAGCGCGACGAGCTGCTTGCGGTCGCCGCGCTGGGGGCAGGTGATCTTCACCTTGCGGCCCTTGCGCTCCGAGAGCCACGCGGCCACACCATCAGCACCCTCGGGGGAAACTGGGACCACAACCTCGTGGGGGAGCAGCATAGCGGCCTCCTGCTCGGTGGTCCCGTCGAGGAGATCATCGTAGTATTGACGGAGCAAGCCACCGATCACCTCGTCGTCGTCCACTTCGACCCCCCGGAGCGAAAAGGTTGCAGTATCGGCGACCCGACCACGGCGTACATACACCATGGCCAGCTCCACCAGGTCACCCTCACGGTAGAGCCCTACTACATCCTGATCGATGTCCTTGTCGCCGACGAGGCGCTGGGTTTCCTGGATATTGCGCACGGCCCGGAGTTGATCTCGATACACCGCTGCCTCTTCAAAGCGCATGGCTCGGGAAGCGTCCTTCATGCGCTGCTCCAGCTCGCTGGAGAGCTCGTCGTGGCGCCCCTCTAGGAAGAGGGCGACAGCCCGGGCCTGGGCTGCATACGCCTCCTGATCCACCGGGAGTACACACGGGGCAGGGCAGCGCTTGATCTGGTACTGGAGGCAGGGACGCGCCCGGGAGGCCATCTCCGCGTCGGTGCAAGTGCGGAGCTGGAAGTGCTTGTTTACCAGATGGAGCGTGCGGCGTGCGGAGGTCGCCGAAGGATATGGGCCGAAGTAGCGGGCCCCGTCGGGGACAGGACGACGAACCACCTCCAGCCAGGGCCAAGGGGCCCGGAGATCCAGGCGCAGCGAGAGGAAATCCTTGTCGTCTCGGAGCTTGATATTGAACCGCGGGTGGTGCTCCTTGATGAGGTTGTTCTCCAAAATGGCTGCCTCCTTTTCGGAGGCGACGACCACCGTGTCCAGGTCAGCGATGGTGCGCCGGAGTAGAGGCAGCATCGCCCGGTTGTCGTTGGTGTGTTCCTGGAAGTAGCTACGAACCCGGTGCCGGAGGTTCTTGGCCTTCCCGATGTAGAGGATCGTCCCCTTGGCGTCGCGGAAGAGATAGCAGCCAGGCTGAGTCGAAAGAGAATCCAGCTTGTCGAGGACCGCCTGTGGAAGCATTGCAAGGAGGATAGCACCTCCCGTGGGGCACTATCGCCCGGTGTATTCTGCCAGAGAGGAGTCAACCCGCCGGTTTCTTGTCGTCCTTCTTGCTGTCGTCTTTCTTGTCGAGCGAGAGGTCGGCCACACCGTCTTGGAATCGGATGCGGGTGACCATGAGCTTCTCCTGGAGGGAGACCAGCTCAATGGTCGCTTTGGACATCTTCTCGCTCACCTCTTGGAGCTTCTTTTCCAGGTGCTGCATCAGATTCCCATGGGGATTCTTGACGGCACGGAGGGTGACGAGCTGCTCATGAAGCTCGTCCATGCGTTGCCGGTACTCGCCCATCTGCTCTCGTAGGGTACTGATCTGTTGCTCCAGGGTTCCGATCTCTTGCTGGTGTTTGATAAGGTCAGCAACCCGTTGTTTGAGGGGGCCTTCCAGGGCAGCAGAGGAGAGGTAAAGTTTCACCAAGCTCATGCCCTCAGCAGAGCGGATGTCTGCAGTACGGAGCACAGGGGTAGCCTCCTCAATGGTGACGTCGGAGGTAGCGCTAGGTGGGATCTCGACGCGGAAGAGGTTGGCATCGCCCATCTTCTCGGCTACCACAGGCCCCTTGGTGAGCTTGTAGCCTTGGGGAATCGTGTGACGGATGTAGACTACGGCCTTCTCAGGGAGGCGGTTGGTGAGGGTGAGGACAGTGCGGCGAGTGCGCTGGACTTCGGTGGAGAAGACACCCCTCTGAACCGACAAGATGCGGTGGATCTCATCCCGGTTGTCGGATTGTTTCTCGACGACGATCTGGCGGTCGAGGGCGAAGGGGATGAAGGCGATGGCCCGGGGAGGGATCGGCTCGCTCAGCCCCTCGCCAATGAAGCGTCCCTCGCCAAAGACGGTGACCGGGCCGCTCTCAAGCGCTGAGTCGGTGGGATTGCGCAAACGCACCGAGCGAAAGGGGTAGGAGGCGTTCCCTCTAGGGCTTTCGTTGTCGTAGAGATAGACCACCTCACCTTCGGTATCCCCTTGGTAGATGGATACCATCGCCGCAGTTCCTCGCGGTACCGTCATGATGCTTCCCGACTCGAAATGTGATGCCCCAATAGGTTCCGCTGAGCCCGTGTTTTCTTTCTTCTCCCTCTCGTCGTCCTTGTCCCTCTCTTCTCGGGCATTGGTTGGGGTGATCGATGCCTCGATAAAGCGGACGCCTCCTTGTTTGCCTGCAGCTTCCCCGCGGCCTACCGCCACTACCTTGTCCGGTGCAACGCCGTTCCTCAGGAGCTGCTCTCGCACTCGGTTGGCCCGCTCCAGCGACGCGGTCTGCTTGTCTTCGTCATTCCGGTCAGCAAACCCTTCGATAATCACCTGATGGCGGGAAGAATTGATGCGCCGGGCCAGGTTCATCAGCTCTTGGTTGGCCGCCTGCTGCTGGGGCCCAAACCCATTCGAATCGCTTCGAGCCATGCCACCCATCCCAGCGCTTTTGCCGCCTCCGGCCGGCCCTGGAAGATCCGCGGTCCTGGCGGGAGCCAACCTGGGCCTGGATCGGCTCTTCGGGGCCTCAAGAGAGACAAAATCGGGGGGGGCAGGAGGGGGAGGAGGGGTTTGCTGGATCACCGCGTTGAGAGAATCCTCGTTCAGATCCGCTAGAATCTTCTTCTCTGCAGGGGGTCCTCCATGGGTGGCGCCTCCGGTGGGAGGAGCCTGAGCGAAGAGGCTGTCCGCCTCTAGAGTGTCCCGCTGTACTAGTCGCACGGACCAGAGATCAAAGCGGAATGAGAGGGCCGAGCTAGCACCTACCCCGAGCTTGACCCCCTTCCAGTCCTCCCCCGAGGTGTTGTCCACAATGGCCCATGCCTGAAATTTCACATGCTTGTCCGGTGCCAACACGATTCGGTAGCTAGGCTTCCACGCCGGCGCTTCCGTCACGTAGGTCAAACGAAGATCGTGGGGTCCAGAACC
>JANWXX010000043.1 GCA_025057345.1 Polyangiaceae bacterium
GGGGTGGGAGTTTGGGTTGTCCCCGGTTGGCATGGCAACCCGCTTGCTCACCAGGATACTTGGATCGAGGTGGAGATCTACGACATGAGTCTCTACGCTCGTGGTTGGCTGGATACTGCCTCCTTTGGCCACGTGTTCGTTCCACAACCTCCCCCAGCTGTTCACGATCACATAGGTATCCTCCAGGGAGCTTGGATCTTGGAGTCTCCCCAGGGAGCTCGGATCGCCCACCTCACACCGCTAGATAGCGGTGCCCCTGGGTTTCTTCACTGGTTTGATGATCTAGGCTCTCCGGTGCAAGGGTTTCGTAAGGTTCGCTATGGAGGTTTTCAATCTTGGATCCAAGGGTATGTTCCACAGAGTCATATTCGACGCAGGCCGCCTGCGACTGGATATGGGAGAGGTCAGGGAGGGAACCGTGGGTACGGCACCCGGACGGCACTACCCCTTCCGCTAACGCTCCAGGTAGCCCCTGGCACGGACCTCTTCGATGCCCCTCGGGGGGATCTCTGTGGTCGCACTCGGGCCGTTCTGCGCATTCCGGACCGTCTTCCGCTGCGTATCGAGGGAGGGCGACGGGAGATTGAGGTACCCATGCAAGAGGCAGGTTACTTCCGGGTTTGGGTGGAGGAGGGAAAGGTGAGCCCGGTGCCCTCCGCAAACGATGGGGAACCCGTGCCCTGGCCCCGTGCGCTACCCAGTTCGCCGACCGCACCGTGGCCAGCACCGATGCGGGCTTTCTAGTGCCACCCCTATCCGCGAAGTAGGCTGGACTACTTTCGGCACTACCAACCTTGCTCGGAAGGTCCATGTGAGATGGCACGAGGCACTTCCCTTACCTCCACGCTCACTGCGCAGCCAGCGACTGGCGGGGAGGATTACACGATCTCGAAGTAGCGGCGTCGTTCCCAGTCCGTCACTGCATCGAGCCACTGGCGCCACTCCCAGGTACGGGTAGCAGCGAAGTGGTCGACAAATTCATCGCCCAGCCAATCCCGGGCGACCTCCGAGCGCCGGAAAACCTCGGTGGTTTCGATCAGGGTGCGAGGGGCCCGCGGGATAGCCTCTGCGCCCTGGTTGGTTCCCTGGATCGGGGGCACTGTGAGGGACATCGCGTTCTCGACACCGTGGAGGCCCGCAGCCAGAAGTGCGGCCAGCGCCAGATACGGGTTGACATCGGATCCCGGACAGCGTGTTTCCAACCGTGTGGATTGGGCTGAGCCTGGGATCACCCGAAAGCTCGCAGTCCGGTTGTCAATACCCCAGGTTGGCTTTACCGGGGCCCAGAACCCATCTACCAGACGCTTGTAGCTATTGATGGTGGGCCAGAACATGGGAGCAAACTCGAGGAGCACTGCCAGTTGGCCTGCCAGGTAACTCTCGAAGATCTTGCTCATCCCGTAGCGACCAGCGGCGTCGTGAAACAGGTTCCTCTCCCCATCAGAGAGGGACTGGTGAACATGCCCCGAGCAGCCAGGGAGCTCCTGGCTCCACTTGGCCATGAAGCTCGGCATGATTCCGAAGCGAGCTCCGATCTCCTTGACCGATGCTTTGAACAGGGTGGCACGATCTGCTGATTCCAGGGCCTCCGAGAAGAGGATCGCCGCCTCGTAGACGCCAGGGCCGGTTTCCGTATGAAGCCCTTCGAGCGGTACACCAAAGGCATCCAGCTCGGTCATCAATGCGTTGAAGAAGGCGCGGTTGCCACCTGCGCGGAGCAGGGAATACCCGAACATGCCCGGGGTGAGAGGAGTGGGTCCCACGCCCCGCTTCTCTGCCCAGCTCTCCGGGGTTTCACGGAAGTTGAACCACTCGAACTCCATGCCACACATGGGACGAACGCCCAGCTGCTCGGCGCGGCGAAGTACTCGGCGAAGAACCTGTCGGGGACAGATGGGCGAGGGTATCTCCACTCCCTCGGAAGACTCGAAAAATTCTCCGAGGAAGAAGGGGACTTGATCATCCCAAGGAACACGGCGAAACGTGGTGAGGTCCAGCTTGACCAGCGCATCCGGGAAGCCCGTGTGCCAGCCGGTACGGCGTGTGTTGTCGTAGGTGACATCCGCCATGTCCCAACCGAAGACCACGTCGCAGAAGCCAAAGCCACCTTCCGCCACGGAGAAGAATTTTTCCTTGTGGATTACCTTGCCTCTGAGCACCCCATCCATGTCTGTGATCGCTACCTTCACGCGGTTCCCAGGGGCATTCTTGACAGCTTCCAGGATCTCGACGTTCGAGGTCGTGCTCGGCATGAGGTCATCCTACGGAAATTGTTCGGAGCTGGCACTGTAAGGCAGTGCCTACTCGACGCTCGACGGATCTCCAGCGACACACTAGGCAGCGAGTGGGGAATCTTGCTGCTGCTATGGAGGAGGTTCTTCCCTAGACTGTCTGCTGTTTCTTCAGTTCGGCCACGATGAGTTTGGCGACGCTCTTGAGGGTGTCGAAGACCCCGAGGCCCGTACGCGCCACCGCCTCATGCTCGGGGACATCGTTGGGGTTAAGGAGCTTGTGGAGTTCTTCCACGCTGGTGACATCGGGGAGGTCGCGTTTGTTGTATTGGATCACGAAGGGGAGGCCTTTGTCGAGGTCGAGGTTGTTCTCGAGCAAGTTTTGCTTGAGGTTATCCATCGACTCAAGGTTGGCCTCAAGGCGTGCCTCCTGGGAGTCTGCGACGAAGACCACGGCATCTGCACCCTTGAGGATGAGCTTGCGGCTAGCGTCGTAGAAGACTTGTCCGGGCACCGTGTAGAGGTGGAAACGGGTCTTGAAGCCACGGATCTCACCGAGGCTCAAGGGGAGAAAGTCAAAGAAGAGGGTGCGATCGGTTTCGGTGGCAAGGGAGATCATCTTGCCCTTGGATTCAGGGCTAGCTCGCTCATAGATGTACTGCAGGTTGGTGGTCTTGCCACAGAGGCCGGGGCCGTAATAGACGACCTTACAGTTAATCTCGCGCGCCATGTAGTTGACAAACGACATGGGCGCTCCCTTTAGTCGTTGAAGAGGTTGTCGATGTCTTCGTCGGTGATCTCGGCGAAGGGGCTGTCGGCTCCGGGCTCTTGCACCTTCTTCAGAAGTTTCTCGAAGATGGCGTTGAGGTCGTCACTGGCCTTGCGTACGCGGAGGCGGACAAGCCCAAGGCTCGACTTGGCATCGAAGATGACAACCAGGATGACGCGGTTCCCGACAAGCTGGATGTGGATATTGGCTTTCTCTCCCTCGTGGAACTGGGTGGCGAATTCGTTCTCCTTGAGGAGCTTCGCCATACCGCCGGTCGCAGCGATGTTGCCTGCGGTGAGCGAGGCGAGAGAGGTGGTATCGACGTTCTCGGCGTCTCCACCGGCAGCGATAAGCTGGCCGTTTTTGTCGACGATGAAGACGACCCGTGCGTTCGCGTCTTTCACGAGGCGATCAACCACATGCTGGATCTGGTTGAACTCTTCCTCGTACATCACCATCTGGGGGTTACCCATCTATGCGCCTCCCATGAACGTATCGCTGGCAATGAGCGCTCGTTGCTGCGTGGACTGGGTCGACCTTGGACCGGTTGGAGTTGGAGCAGAACCTGAAAACGTTGTGAAGCATTATCCAGAGCTTGGGCTCTTGGGCAAGGGGCTCGCGCGATCCGACAGCTCGGGACCGAGCAAAAGGGACGGAGTTCGGTGGCGGAGAGCAACGACCTCGCCCAGCCTGGAGCGGAGGTGTTCCCGGAGGAAGGGCAACATGGCCCGGGCAGCCTGGGCACGGTGGCCTAGCTGACCTCGAAGCTCGTCGGATAGCTCGGCGAAGGAGAGCCCTCCATGACCTTGGACCAAAAAGAGCGGCTCGTAGTCTTGACCGACCCCGCGGCCCCCGAGGGCAATCACCCCCTCGCAGACCCCCTGGACTAGGGGCGGTGGGGTGGAGGGTGGAGCCCAAGGGTCGAAGAGGGCGAGGCAGCATCGGTAGCGGGCGGTGCGGGCAGGGGGGTCAACCTCAGCCAAGGCCTCTAGCAGGGCGGCATTGTTCTCGGCATCGGTTGCATGCTCATGAGCGAAACAAGTAGAGCGTACACCAGGACGCCCCCCAAGTGCATCGACTTCCAGCCCGACCTCCTCGGCAAGGGTTACGAGGGCAGTCGCCCGGCACGCTAGATCTCCTCGTTTTTTTGCCTTTTCTTCCAGGGTTGCGCCCTCCACGACCAGCTTGGGGTTCGGCCCCAGGATTTCATGCAAGGGCAGGAGCTCCATGGGAAGATCAGCAAAGCAAGCCCGCAACTCTCGGAGCGCTGCTGGATGCTCGCTCGCTAGCGCCACGGTCAACAACCCCCCGCTCACACCACTCCCCCCGACCCCAGCAGTACCAGATCAACGCCTGCGGAAATTAGCACAGTACGCTGAACTTTGCACAAAGCCTGCACCCCGGCAAGGCTAAGATCTACCAACCGATCTAGGGTTTCCCGAGGGATCGGTGCTCCCTCGGCCGTTCCCTGCACCTCCACGATCGCCCCCCCAGCAGTCGCTACTAGGTTCAAGTCGACGCGAGCCCGGCTGTCCTCGCTGTAGTCTAGGTCGAGCAGTGCAACGTTCTCGATCAACCCGGCGCTAATGGATGCTACCTGATCTCGCAAGGGGCCAGGTCCTTCCCCAAAAACCCCCTGGGTATGAAGCTTGTGAAGAGCCAGGGCCAGAGCGATGAATCCGCCGGTGATGGAGGCCGTACGGGTACCACCGTCGGCCTCCAATACGTCGCAGTCAATTGTGATGGTGCGGGGACCCAAGAGGGACATATCTACGGCAGCTCGCAACGCACGACCCACCAACCGCTGGATCTCCTGGGTACGCCCGCTGAGAGCCTTGCCACGTCCATCCCGGGGCTCACGGCGCTCAGCGCTGATGCGGGGGTGCATTTGGTACTCTGCCGTGACCCAACCCTTGCCGGTATCTCGGAGAAAGGCGGGAACCTCATCGGCGACAGAAGCGGTGCAGAGGACCACCGTGCCGCCAGCACGGTAAAGACAGGAGCCCTCAGCAAGGCGGTGAAAGCCAGGAAGGATCTCTACGGAGCGAGGGGCATCAAGAGCCCGACCGTCACGGCGCAAGAACATCACCGGTCATACTTCTCAAGGAGCTTGCCAAGGCGCGGCACCGCAGCTTCCACATGTTGCTTGGCGGTACCCCGCAGCTTCTCGTAGGTCTTCACTACCGCAGGAGTTTTGGCCCGCTGTACCTTGGCATCGGTAATCGCCAAGAGCGCGTCAGCAACCCGAGATTTGTGCTCGACAAGATAGGCGGCCACTGTCTTGTTACTGGCTTTGGCTTCTTGGTAGGTCGGATCCAAAGCCCGCGCGAAGTCATCCAGCAAGTGATCGACCGCCTCGGCGGTGAAGGTCGGCTTGATGCCGTTGACCACTGCATAGCCGGCCTTGATCGCCATGCCTGCAAGGCCACTCTTATCCTTCACCTCGGCGTCAATCAGCTCGACGCAATCATGAATCACTTTGGAGCGATTCTCAGTTCCTCCCAGAAGCTCGTTGAGCGTGACCATCGTTGGCTTCCCCTTAGCATCCATACCTCTTGGATGCACCTCCCTCTATCTACCTTAGCCGGCGCCATGGTCCGCCGCGGGCAGCCAAATGCGAAAACGTGTGCCCTGAGGCCGAAGGGCCTCGCAGCTAATTCTTCCCCCGTGAGCGTCGACGATCTCCCGGGTGACTGCTAGCCCTAGGCCGGTCCCCTGTTTCTTGGTGGTAAAGAAGGGAGCAAAGATCGAAGTACGAACTTCCTCTGGAATCCCTGGCCCGCTGTCGTCTACCAACACCTCCACCCCACCTTGGGCAGCAACCACCTGGACCGTAAGATCACCTCCCCCTGCCATGGCTTCCTGGGCGTTGCGCACCAGGTTGAGCAAGGCCTGCCTCAGCTGCGCCTCGTCCAACTTTACCTCCGGTAGCCCCTTGTCCACCTGCACACGACAACCAATCCCCCCCCGCTCCAACTCGGGCCGCAGAAACGAGAGCAATCCCTCGCACAGCGCCCCCACGTCTCCCGGTTCGAGCTGTCGGGTCGGCCTGCGAGCCAGGCTCAGGTATTGTTCTGAGAGACCTGCCAGCCGGTCCACCTCCCCCCGGATCGCCCGAAGCAGTTGCCTCGCCTCCTCTGCTTCCTTCGGCAGCATTGCCAGCTCCTCCTCCAGAAGCTCCACATTGAGCCCCAGCGCTGAGATCGGGTTCCGAATCTCGTGGGTCACATGAGCTGCCATCCTGCCGACTGCTGCCATCCGTTCCGCCGCTACCAAGTCGCTCCTGGCTCGTCCGATAGCCTCCACCATGGTTTCGAAGGTTCGGGCTAGCTCCCCAATCTCGTCATCCCCTGCCTCCACTGCCATCGGCCTCAAATCTCCCCCGGCCACTGCCCTGGCCCGCTCAGTTACCCGCCCCAGGGGACCCAACACTCGCCCCACATAGAATGCTGTCCCCACCCCTACCCCGAGGGAGAGCGCTCCCAGCAGCAGGAGAAGCTCGATAGCCCTCCGCTCCCTCGTCGCTGCCTCCAGCGCTAGTTCGTCCATGGCTCGCTCCACATGTCTCCCGAGCTCTCGGAGCCTTCTTGCTCCCTCTACCTCGATCTCGATCAGTCGTGCTCGCTCCTCCTCGGCAGCCTCCCTTGCCCCTTGTTGCAATGCCGCAAATAGCGCCTGCCACCTGCCGCCATCCGCTCCCAGGAAGGCCTCGATTGCCCCTACCTCCGCCACAATATCATCCCCAAGCTGCTGGGCTCGCGCATCCTTTCTCGGACGCAACCCTCGGTCCACTGCGCTCCTGACCCCGGCAAATGCCAGTGGCCTTAGCCTTCTCTGAGTTTCTATCCATCCCCTTACGTCCGCTGGGTTCTTCGCATCGGTGATGTGGTTGAGCTGGGCAGATACTAGGTTCTGCGTCTCTAGGGCGGTTCCTAGGCTCAGCAGCAGTGGCACGTAGCCGGTTCTCAGCAGCAGCGCCTCCTGGGCAGCCCTCCGCTGCGCGAATACGCTCCATGCCATGGTAATGGAGAAGGCCAGCAGCACTGCGGCAAATGCCACCAAAATCCGCCGGGCCACTGTCCGGCCCCGGCGTCTCCTTAGCTCTGCAGTGCCCTTGCCAGCCACGTGGTCAGATCCGAAACCTGTGCGCCAGCCTCTCGCAGCTTGCGTAGGCTGGACGCGCAAGCGGTGACGATCTCCCCGCTGCCCGCCTGCTCGTGAGCCTGTACCCGGGAGCGAGCGATGGCGCGGCTTACCTCCGGCATGGTTCGTGGCAATAGTCCTCCACCACCGCTGCAGGCTGCTTGCTGGCGACGTTCGGCGAATTCCCCTGGGGCCCTCCCCAGCACCCTGGCCAGGAGTACCCGAGGTGCCTCGTAGACCCCCAACCCTCGACCTAGCTGACAGGGATCGTGGTAGCGTACCTCCCCGGTAGTTCCCACCGTGGAGAATCGCTCCAGGTGAGCTACCGCCTCCTCGACAAGCAAACGAGGATGGATGCCTGCCTTGCGAAGGGCTAGGGCGCAGCCAGGGTCGAGGACAAGAGGTGGTGGGAATTCCGCAGTGAGGATTTGGATTTCCCGGTGAAAACCAGCCATATCCCCAGCTTGTAGCAGGGGAAGGCCGCAGCAGCGGTCGAGGATGCGGATTGGGCCGATAAGTGCGCGAGCGACGGAGAGTGCATCTCGGGCGACGTCAGGGAGGCGAAGCACATAGCCACAGCCAAGAAGCACCGGGGTACCTTGGGGGTCAGAGGGGCTGAGATCCGCCGAAGCGCGAGCGAGTTCCGTTAGAAGTGCACCATGGCGGGCTACAACACGACGTGCAGCGGCAGGGGCAAGGCCCCGCTCGAACCAGGCGAAGCGGGCCTCCCACAGAGAGGAGGCAACCTCGTTGCGGTGATCGCAGCGCTCGCGGCAGCCGTGGCAACCTGTGCAGGCCCAGGCTAGGGCGCTGTGCTCCTCGTCCAAAGGAGCATCACCGCGGGCCTGGAAGTAGACCGTGGACATCTTACCCCAGGGGGTTAGCGACTCCTTGGGCTCCGCGCTGGAAACCGGACAGGCGGCGCGGCAGAGCTTGGGGCAGTAGACGCAGGTTTCCAGCTCGGCGCGGCGGTCCTCGAACAGCGGCAGGGAGCGCGTCGTCATGCCAGCCCCCACCATAGCGCCATCAGGGGGGCCCATGCACGCGCCCGGTGAGCTGGCCGCAAGCCGCCCCCACGTCGTGTCCTCCGCTGTAGCGCACATGGGGCACGAAGCCGAAGGCGGCCATCGTATCTCGGAAGGCGGTCAAGACCCCATGTGAAACCCTACGGAACGGGTCTTCCTCTCCATGGATCCGATTGTAAGGCACCACCGTAACCCGGGGCCGCACCCCAGTCCGCTCCGCGCAGCTTCGCGCCAGCCTCGCCAGCGCCTCTGCATCCTCCCGGGAATCGTTCACGTCTGCAAGAAGCGTCACCGCCCAGAGCGGAGCAAGCCCTGTCACCCTCGCGTGGTCTGCAGCGGCCTCGATCACTTCCTCGAGGGGATGAGCACGATCAATGGGCATCAGCCCTCGCCGTATGTCCCCCCGGGCACTGAAGATCGAGAGTGCCAACCGCACCTGGGGGCAGGCCAGCATCAGCTTGCGGATCCCTGCCGGAAGCCCCGCGGTACACACGGTCACATTCCGTGCATCGATGGCCAGACCGCTCGGCTCCGAAAGCACCTCCACCGCCTCAATTACCCGCTCAATGTTCGCCATCGGCTCCCCCATGCCCTGGAACACTACCCCGTGGATTCGTTCTCCTGCTCTCACATTCAGAGTCCTCTTCACGAGCCGTACTTGCTCCACGATCTCCCATGGCTCCAAGTTGCGCTTCAGCCCCAGCCTCCCAGTGGCACAAAATGCGCAGGCCAGTGCGCACCCGGCTTGAGAGCTGACACACACGGAGAAACGACCAGCCTTTTCCAGGGGGATTCTCACGGTTTCGATCGCATGCCCCTCGTGCGTTGAGAGCACTAGCTTGCGGAACGAATCTTCACGGCTTGATTGCTCTCCCACCACTGTGAGCGTTGGAACGTGCCCCGAGGCGCGAAGCGCCTCCATAGCTGTACGCCTCACTCCGGCAATGGGCTCCGAGATCGAGTGTCCCCGAGTGATCGCCGCCACCACCTTCCTGGCTTCCTCCAAGGTCACCCCCGGGATCGCCCTGGCCAGACGTGCTGCCGTCATGGACTGCAATGCGAGCATGTGGTTCGATAGCTGAAGCTACCCTCAACGCATACAGCTTGTAAGCCAAAAACCTTCTTGGGCCAGGGCGGGTTCATCGTAGCGTCGGACGAACCAAGGCAGAGGGTGCCATAGCTGCCGAGGAGGACGTCAAGGAGGGAGGAGTTATGAAGGTAATGCGCCCAAAGCGGCTTGCCTTGTGAAAGTTCCCTTCGCCCAGGATAGGAGACCAGGCAACACCGCTATTATGCTTCATCGCATAAAAGTTGAAGCGCCAAGTATCTCCATCGGTAGGGGGTGAGCGCCGTGCCTTCCCAAAGCTGGACCAAGCAATGGCAGCTTCGACGGTGTACCCTTGATCCACATCGTCATCCTGGTCGAGAGAGCCACGAAGTTGCACAGCAGTGTTGCCGACGAAGGACCATTCTTGGTGACCGAAGGGGCCATTAGGGCCGCCGCGGGGCAGGTTATAGCCGTCGAACTGGCTGTCGAAGATTAGGTTCTGGGGCGAAATTTGGATCTCATAATAATCCTGGTTATCTCCGTCCCCGTCCGGGTCGATCATGATCTCGACGCAGGAGCGCTCCCAGAGCCGCTGGTCCCGCTTCCCCGGATCGAGCCCCCCCAGCAGCTTCGGGTCCGCTACCTCAAAAGCCAGGTAGAGGTTCGTATCGTCCCAGAGCAGCCTCACCGAGCCGTTGACTGGGAAGATCCGGTTGGGCCCTCCAGTCGCTACATCTACCAGGGGCCCCGTCGTCGCCGCCCCGGCCCAGGCAGGTTCGTCCAACTTGCCATCGATGACCGGAGCCACCCCCTTCGCGAGCTTCACCGCCCGGAGGGAGGGAACTTCTCGCTTTCCTGGCGGAGCGACCCCCCCAACCACCTGTAGCTCAGCCACAATAGCCCGGTTCTGTGGTGCCGGAGGCGACACCGGAAGCCGCTGGTCCTCCCGCCAGATCCCCACCGCAAGGGCCACCCGGGGGCCCGCCTCGTCCGGGATACGAAGGGGCTGCTCGTCGACATAGACCTTGCCCCGGCGCCAATCGGAAGGAGGCAGTGCCTGACGCCCGCTGGAGGTTTCCCGCAGGGGGCCGATGTTGTCGAAATGTCCCCCGGGAAGGCGGCTCCCTTGCTCATCCAGCAGATGGGTGAAAAGCTGCCAACCTCCGTCGAGGCGCTCGTCGCACTGCCAATACAGGGTGAGCTTGAACTCCTGCCCAGGGCGGAGCGGTCCTTCCGGATCAAGAGAGTAGCCCAGGAGACGGATCTTCCCTCCGAAGACCCGCTCCTCACGGTGTGGGATCACCGCAGGAGGCTCCTCTAGGATGTAATGAGCAAGCCTAGCCGCATTGCTACCAGAGCGGCTGCGCTCGACACATCCAGCTAGGGAAATCGCCAGCAGCAGCCCTACCTCTCGGGTCATTTCCGGTTCTTTTTCCGAGCCTCTCGTTCCCGGCGTCGCTGGGCTTTCTTCGCGTTCCGTTCCGCATGGGAGAGCACCTTCATCTTAGGTACCTCGGAGCTCTGGGCCGAGGGAGCACTTGTACTGGGCATCCCCATGCCAGGCATCCCCAGGCCGGGTATCCCAGGGAAGCCCATGCCCGGCATTCCGGGAAAGCCCATGCCAGGTATCCCCATGCCCGGCATTCCGGGAAAGCCCCCACCACTCATGGCCTTTTTGATATTACGAGCCATCGCCATTTGCTTGAGCCCAGGGATACGGCCCCAAAGCCCCAGATTTTGGCCCATCATTCCCATCATCTGCTTCATGAAAAGGTACTTTTGGACAACCTCGTTGACATCCTCTTCCTTGGTGCCAGAGCCCTTGGCGATGCGGCGGACGCGGCTAGGTTCGCGAATGAGTGCATGAACATCCTTCTTCTCGCTCCGAGTCATCGACTGGATGATGGCCTCCATCTTGACGAGCTCCCGGTCGTCAAGGTTCACCCCTTGCGGGATACCCCCGGAGAACATCGGAAGCTTTTCGACGATGTCCTTGAGGCTCCCCATGCGCTTGATCATTCGGAGCTGATTGAGAAGATCATCCAGGGAAAATTCACCCTGGAGCATCTTCATAGCATCTTCCGCAGCCTTCTCCTTGTCGATGACCTGTTCGAAATCCTTCATGAGGCCCACGACGTCTCCCATGCCAAGGATGCGCGTAGCCATACCATCAGCGCGAAACTCCTCGAACTTATCCAGGGTTTCGCCCATACCGACAAAGACCGGGGAAACTCCGGTCACTTCTTTGACGGACAAGGCCGCACCACCTCGTGCGTCTCCGTCGAGCTTGGTGAGGATAACACCGGAGAGGGAAAGGCGGTCGTGGAAGGTTTTGGCGGTCTTGACGGCATCTTGGCCGATCATTGCATCGATCACTAGAAAGATGTTGTGGGGGACAACACGGGCCTTGATTGCCTCAAGCTGCTGCATCAGCGCTTCGTCCACGGCAAGGCGTCCGGCAGTGTCGAAGATCACCACGTCATGCCCGTTCTTCCGAGCTTCTTCCAAGCCCTTCATGCAGATATCCACAGGGTCCACCCCCTCCATGTGGAAGACCGGGATGTTGATTTGCTTGCCCAGCACCTTGAGCTGCTCGACCGCTGCAGGGCGTTGCATGTCGGCAGCGATTAGGAGGGGCTTCTTCCCTCGTTTCCGTAGAAAATTCGCAAATTTGGCTGCCGAAGTGGTCTTGCCGGCCCCCTGGAGGCCCACCATCATGATACCGGTGGGGCCCTGGTCGGCGTAGCGGATACGCTCCCCTTCGTGATTCATCATCGCCACCAATTCGTCGTGGCAGATCTTGATGAACACGTCCGAGGCGCTCACCGACCGGATACCGGCCTCGGTCTTGACCCGGGTCTGCACCGTCTCCCCGAGGGCCTTGTCCTTGACCCGTACCAGGAAACGCTTGACCACCCCCAGCTCGACATCCGCTTCCAATAGCGAAAGTCGCACCTCTCGGAGTGCTGTATCAATGTTGGCCTCGGTCAACTCAGTGAGGCCCGACAGGCGGTTCATCGCTTGCCGGAAGCCCTTGGATAGCGCCTCGAACATCCCTCGCGCCTACCACGTTCGCCCGCCCGATGCCATCCCGCCTGCACCTCCCCCGGTCTGAGTCGTCATCGCAGGGGGCGACGTCCTGGGGATCTCGTCTTCGTTGACTCAGGAAAGGAAGCGGTAGGCCCTGAGGGCTGGCTGCTCGCCGTAGAAGAAGCTGCTGAGATAAGAGTTCTTAAATGCGTACTGGAAAGGATGGTGAGTGTGAATGGGCCTCAGCAAGGGGAGAGCGGCGCGACCCAATGAGGGAGCTAGAGGGGAACATTCAGCACAGCAATCTGCACTCGCTCTAGGTCCAAGAGGATTTCGGTAGGGCCAGATTCACCGATCTGGCATCTTGGGAAGGTGTACTTCGAGGGGTGCTACCTTGGGAGAAGGTGATAGGTTATCCAGCGATGCTATGAGCGAACATTCCGCTGTGTTCAACCATCTTGTCGGCACTGTGCTGGCTGACAAGTACCGTATCAACGCCCTGCTGGGGGTAGGCGGAATGGGTGCGGTCTTCGACGGCGAACACATCCTGATGCGCAAGCGGGTGGCGATCAAGCTATTGCTGCCGGATGTATCGCAGACCGGTGAGGTGGTGGCTCGCTTCGAGCGCGAGGCGATGGCGGCGGCCAACATCGATCACCCGAATGTGGTCAAGGCAACCGATTTCGGCAAGCTCTCCGATGGGTCTTTTTACCTCGTGTTGGAGTTTGTCGAGGGGCAGAACCTGAGGCACTTGTTGGCTCGCGGTCGGCTCTCTCCGGAGCGGGCTCTAGGCATCATCGAGCAAGTGGCTTCCGTACTCGTGAAAGCTCATGCTCTCGGCATCGTCCACCGGGATCTCAAGCCAGAGAATATTATGCTGGTTCGTCGGGAGGACGCGGAAGGCGATTTCGTCAAGGTACTGGATTTCGGCATTGCTAAGGTGCCGGTAGAGGCGCTCACTGGGCAGGAAGTACAGACCTCCCAGGGGCTGACCCGCATGGGTGTGATGTATGGAACGCCAGAGTATATGGCCCCTGAGCAGGCCATGGGTACCGGCATCGACCACCGGGCCGATCTCTATGCCCTTGGGGTGATGCTCTTCGAGCTGGTCACCGGGACACGCCCCTTCGACTCCGAGAATGTCATCTCGCTTGTGACGATGCACATCGTCGAGCCACCACCAGCGCTCTCGGAGCGGCTTCCTCCAGGTACTCCGCTGCCCGAAGGTTTGGAACGGCTAGTTTTTGACCTGCTGGAGAAGGACAGGGAGAAACGAGTCCAAAGTGCTCGCGAGCTTGTGGACCGGATTCGCTCTCTCCTGGGGGGTTCCCCCATGCCGTCCCAGGTAGGTGCCTCGAGCGCTTGGTCCCAGGGAGGGCCCATCTCCGCTGGTTCTCCCTCAGTCGGCGTAATTCCAGCCGGAGCCGTTCCTGCTCTCACATCCATGGAGACTGCGCAGGCGAGCAGTCTTCCCATCGGCTACGTACCGACCGCCCAGGTAGGTGCCATGGAACCGACCGCCCACGCCATCGGATCCGTGGTTCCAAGTACGGCGGGAGAATCCCGGTGGCGGAGGGAAATCCAAGCAGTGATCTCGGGATTGGAGCGGCTCCGTAGCTATCTGCCAGGGCCCCTCTCGCGACTACCCCTGGCAACTTTCCCGATGGCCTTGGGTGCGCTCTTGGTGCTGATTGTGGTCATGGTGGCCTGGCCTCGGGGGGCTCCTGCTGAAAAGGTCGTCGGAGCTGCAACTTCCGCAAGCCCTGGTGGGCCGACCCAAGCGCAGATTGAGGATGCACGGGCCGCTGGCCCTGCTGCTTTGGAGGCCTTGGCGGAGCGCTACCCCAAGGATCAGCGGGTGACCCGCGCGCTTCTCCAGGCCTACCATGAGGGTAAGCGCCACGTCGATGCGTTGAGGATGTTGGCCAAGCTTGCGGAAACCGAGCAGAAGCTTCTCTCTGAAGATCTGCCACTGGCCGTGCTCAAGGGGGCTCTGGAAGGTCCGACGGAGGCGATGGATGCGGCGTTCACGCTCCTGGAGTCCAGACTTGGGTCGGAGGGTGTGGAGATCCTCTACAGCCTGTGGACTGCTGATAAAAAGGACGTGAGCGAGAAGGTGCGCAGCCGGGCCGGCAAGAGCCTGGTGAAGCCCGAGGTGAAGGAGCTGGCATTTAAGTCCACTCGGGTTCTGATCGAACTCAAGACGAGCGCTGCAAGCTGCGAGGCTCGCCGGATGACCATTGCCCTAGCGCTGGAGGCTGGCGATGCCCGTGCGGTGCCTCTCCTCCAGCCATTCACTTCCAAGCGCGGCTGTGGTTTCCTGGGGCGCGTGGATTGCTGGCCTTGCTTGAGGAACAGTAACTTGCTCAACGACGCGATTCAGGCCGCTGCTAAGAGACCGGCCCCCTGAATCCGCGCTGCCTTGTGCTACCCTCCGATCTCGTGTCCCATCGCTTTCGCTGGTTCGCCGTGGCCTCGGCGCTCTGGTTCCTCCCCCTGGAAGCTGCTGCGTTCTGCCGGACAACGACCTGCGATCCTGTATCAACCTCCTGCGAGGAGATGCCAGACAACCCTGGCTGCACCGCCCAGGGAGTCCCCCTTGCGTGGCCGATTCGATGCATTGGGGTCGCGCTCCAGGAGGATGCTTCCCGGCAGGTAAGCTACGAGGAGTTCGACCGGGTCGCCCGCGCCGCCTTCGACGCTTGGAATACGGTCGATTGCGGTGGCAAGCCCCCCTCGATCCAAGTGCAAGTGCTAGGATCCACCCCCTGTGGAGCCCAGGAGTTCAACCGCAACCTGGGCAACGCTAACATACTCGTTTTTCGGGAAGATACTTGGCCCTACCAGGGCCAATCCAGCGTGCTAGCACTGACGACCCTGACCTTTGGCGTCGAGACAGGCATCATCTACGATGCGGATATGGAGATCAACGCGGTTCCTTCCCGCGTGACGCTGACCACCAGGGATCAGGGGGTCAAGATTGATCTTCAATCGATCCTAACGCACGAAGCAGGTCACTTGCTGGGATTGGCCCACTCCTCTGTGGAGGGTGCCACGATGACCCCCATCTACCAACCAGGTACGATCTCCTTTCGGGATCTGCACCCGGACGACGTGGAGGGGTTGTGCTCCGCTTATCCACCGGATCGTGCTAGGCTCCCTGCCTGCGATTTCAGCGGTCCTACCCCGGAGTCTCAAGGGTTCTCACGGCTCTGCGGCGGAACCGACAAGCAGGCCCCTTTGCCAGAAGAAGATGAAGGGAATTGCGGGTGCAAGGAGGTAGGAAGGCGCGGGGAGAAGAGGGGGATGGGGGGAATCCTCCTGGTCATGCTTCTCAGGAGGAGACGAGCATAACTTCACGATGCTGCAACCGGAGACTGTCCCTGCTGGCCAGTCGAAGGGCTCATCGTACCAGGAGTCTTTGGGGAACCAACGGACGGCGGGTTTCTTTAGCTTGCCCAATATCTTGTACTTGCAGCGCGCCGTGAAGCGGTTGGAAGGGAGGTTCCCCTGGAGGGCTGGTTCGCTCCAGAGACCAGCGATGATTGCTGGGTCGTTGGAGCCAGCGAGGCGGTAGGGTTTGAACAGAGCAGTATCCTCTCCGCTACCGCCTTTGGACCACTTCTTCTCCTTGGTTTCAAACTCGCAGTGTTTGCCATCGAGTTCTTCGGGAGAAGCGCAGGCAAGGTTGGTCTTGTCCTGAGCGACAAGCGTGATGTTGATCTCCTGTTCGCTCCCTACCGCCCAACGGGTGGAGGCCGGAAGCCCCCCTCCCCTATCGTGCTCCCGTCCCGAGGACAGCAGGAGAGCAGCAGGAATACCGATAAGTACGAGCAGCGCAAGAACCCGGGCGACCGGTTTCGGTCGGGGGCGGGAGGCGGCTGACTTTTTCTTAGCAGGTTTCCTTGGCTCTTGCGTCTCTTGGGCCTCGTCGGAAGGGGTTTCGTCTTTGCCTTCGGGCGGGCTCTGGCCCTTCCCGTCGGACAGGTCATCACGGAGTTCTTCCTTGCTTGGCTCGCTTGGCGTGCCGGTCATGGCGCGGCAGCCTACCTCATTTTGAGCAAGAACAAGACCCGCGAAGGTGCCTGGCAGCGGCTTAGCTGGTACCCTGCCCTGATCCTCCCCTTGACCCCCTAAGCAAAACGATGAGTCAAACCCTACGAGATCTGGTATCTGCCTGGCAATCTTCCTTTCATACCCCGAGTGACGACGAACTAGCGGCGCAAATACGTACCATTGAGGCGGTGCTTTTGGAAAACCAGCGACTAGGGTACGAGATCCACTCTCACCTAGCCCGGTACCCGGAGCAGGCCCATGAATCTCGGGCCATTCTTGAGGAATTTCATAGGGAGCAAGCCACACTGATGACCCGGCTGGGGGAGCTGATGCTGGAATGGAGGCGGAGGGGAGGCAATTTCGACCTGCGCAAGCGAGGAGAGCCGAGGGTACCACCACGTCCGGTCAAGGCAGAGGCAACGAAGGGGGAGGATGGGGACGATGAGGAGACACCAGAGACCCTGAATCCTAGCTCAACCCCCCAGGAGATGCCGGTGTCCGCCGAGGCCCTTCGAGCCTGGAAAGAACAGCTTCAGAAGAAGCAGGTGCCAGTATCTCGCCCCGCAGAGATGTCGGAGGCTAAGCAGCGTGCCGTGCTGCTCTCTCTCATGAATACCCTTGGGGAGATCCGCGAGTTGAACAGTATGGTGAATATCGTCGATGAAGTGGATGGCCTGGAGAAGATCACCTCGCCTGAGTACCGAACCCAGTGGGCGCTCATGTCCAAGCCGATGCAGCGGGTGTGGCTCGCCATGCTGGTGGCCCGTACCCGCAACGTGAAGGACGCCACCACCACCAACCCGGGGCTGCGGGAGCGCATCAAGGCCTTCATCCTTCACTTCCCTGCCTACGCAAAGACCTACCAACCGGGCTACGTGAATGGTCTCCAGGTGTCCCACAACCCGGAGCACGGCTCATGGTACAACGATGCAATCATCTTCTGGAACCAGCTCAAGCAGATGACGGTGGCGCCTCTTCCGAGCGGGGAGGAAGAGCCTGGGCCGATCCCCCCGCCGCCGGTGGCCCCCCCCTCGTCCAGCGTGGTCCCTGCGGCCACGGTTCCGAACGAGGATGACGGGCCCGCGATTGACTCCCACTGGCCACTTTGGTCGCTGGTGCGGGACAAGCGAGGCATCCTTCTGGGCGGCGAGCCCAGGGAGCCCGCTAGGATCAAACTGGAGAACGCTTTTGCTATGGCAGAGCTGGAGTGGATCCCAGGAGACAACCCCCGACGTGTCGACAGCGTGGTGGAGCGGGTCACCCAAAATAGGGTCGACATCGTGTTCGTGCTCCAGCAGTGGACTGCTCACAAGGTGACCAACAAACTCATCGACGCCTGTAAATCCAGCGGTGTTCCTTGGGCACTGGTGAGCAGCTATAGCATCAAGTCCATACGCGCTGGTCTGGATCGCTTTCTGAGTGCCGCTCGCGAGGCTACCTCAAGCTGAGTTCCCTCAGCGGTGAGCTAGAGCGTAGCCGCTGAACTCGGGCTTGCTGGTCACCTCTCGCTC
>JANWXX010000440.1 GCA_025057345.1 Polyangiaceae bacterium
CTACGAGGGGTGTTGGCAAGGCAGCCTCAGGTTAACTTTAGGGGTGCACTCGGTGGGGCAATGAGTTCGATGGAGAAGAGGGGCCCCGAGGGAGGGTAGCTTAGGCGCACCAGAGGTCGATCTGGGAAGCGAGCGCGGAGGGCTTCGAGGTCTGCGGTAGGTTTAGCGAAGATCAAGTCGTCCCGGAGAGAAGGGTCAGGAGGTGGGTAGTATAGAACCCATGGAACATCACGACGCAATTCCGGGCGTTGTTCGTAGAGTTGTGCAGGGGGAGGTGCAACGACGACGGCCCGGCGGAACCCCGCGTTCGCCAGAATTTCGAAGGGGAGCTGTTGGAGGTTGGCTTGTCTACGGAGAGACCAACCGTGAACGAGGTTGAAGATCGGCAGGGAGAGAAGGAGGGCAGTAGTCCCATGGTGGATGAGCTGGCGTAGGGCCTGGAAGGAAGACGTGAGGGACTCTGCTTCCTGGAGCCCGAGCACAGCAAGGAGGATAAGCGGTAGGATGACCTCGCTGTAGTGGATAGGTCCGAGAGAGTGAATGCCGGTATTTTCATGGCCCAAACCCAGAGCGAGGGAAAAGGTGAGGGAGGCGAGTAGAGGTCGGCCGTGGGAAGAGCGAGCCCCTAGAGCGAGCAGGGGAAGGAGGAGTGGCGTGGCAGCGAGCTGAGCTAGCATCAAGGCGTTGTAGCCACTATTCACGGCGAGACGGGCAGGGAGCGAGAGCTCTTCGAGAGGAGAGAAAGCAGTGGCACCCGGGGCATAACGTGCCGGCAAGTACCAAATGCCGGTTGTTGCCCGGTTGTAGGCGGCGAAGAGGAGAAGTGACGGTAGGGATGCCATGAGAGCGAGGAGCACTCGGTGTCTGCGGTGCGGGCCTGGACGGAACAACACGGGGACGAGACCGAGGAGCATCGCGGTGGACTCAAAGGGACGACACAGCAGTGCCAGTCCAGCCCCGACACCCAAGGCAACCGCGCCAAGCCGCTCCGGCTCCTCCTTGGTACGCAGGCAGGACCATCCCCAGAGGGCCAAGGCGAGAAAAGCCCGAGAGAGGAGATGTGCATGCGTGGTCAAGGAGAGGAAGAACGCCATAGGGGATAGCGTCCAGAGCCCTGCTGCAACCAGGCGAAATTGCCCACCAACGAGTCGATCCGCAGTGGCGATAAGTAGGGCACCCGTGACTGCCGCCAACGCGGGGTAGATCACCTCTCCTGCCGGTAGCACCAACGAAAGCGCCCGGAAGAACAGAGGACCAGGGAAATCCATAGACCCGACCTGTCCATCCTTTCGGGTGAGGTAGAGAAGGTAGAAGGCCCCTTCCGGCGCTGGCGAGGGGATCCGGAGGTGACCGTCAGCCAGGATGCGAGCCCCGAAAAGAACGGCATTTTCATCGTCTGTAGCGGGTAGCTCCCGGAGGATGAGCCAGCGCCCAGCGAGATAGAGCAGCCCTAGCAGGACGCTACCAGCCAGGAGCGTGGCCCGAGCCTCCGCTCCGTGAAGTGTAGCCAATTCGTTGAGCTTTTCTGGGAGCCGGCGCCACCCGAGGGCGATCTGCCGGACAAGAATCCAGCAGGCTGGCACAACGAAGACGGAATGTGCAAGCCAGAAAAGCAGCTCATTGGGGAGGATCTCCGCAAAGCTTGGCCCCCCTGTAGTCCCAAAGCCGAGGTAGCCCGCCTGGAGCGTAAAGGTGCCCAGCATGAGGAGCGCCAGGAGCAAGCCCGCCGGCGAGAGTCTGACGGTTCGCATTCCCACTGCACGTTACCAGACTTTGCTACCGTCTTTGCCTCATGGTCTGGCTACGGAGCGCCCCGCTGGTCGTGGTGATGCTAGCCGCAACGGTAGGGTACATGGCCTCCCTCGCGCGTTACATCCTCGGCCACGACCACGGTGAATACGTCATGACAGGTACCGAGGGAGGAGCCCCCCACCCCCCGGGGTATCCGCTCTATGTACTCTGGCTCCGACTCTGGTCCTGGATACCGCTCGACGCAGTTCTGCGCTCTTCCCTTGCCTCTGCCGTCCTCGGCTTGGCGGCCATCCTTCTCCTTTATCGCGCTGCGCGGAGCTTTCGGATTTCTCCTCCTGCATCCGCCCTTGCTGTAGCTCTGTTCGCCT
The DNA here is from genome assembly GCA_025057345.1 of Polyangiaceae bacterium. Lineage (GTDB taxonomy): Bacteria > Myxococcota_A > Polyangia > Polyangiales > Polyangiaceae > JANWXX01. The sequence goes on from JANWXX010000440.1 coordinate 2,121, forward strand.
TCTCACCGAGAGTATGGCAAATCCATACTCATGCGGAGAATCTCTCGCTTAATAGCCTTATAGCAGCGGGCATCTTGTGGGTAGTAGCTGCTCCACTGGCACCCGCGCTTCGTCTGGGGCTCCTGGGACTCTTGGCTGGATGGGGGGCCAGCAACCATCATCTCTTGGCATTGATGGCTCCGGTGTGGCTCTGGGGGGTAGGCCGGAGCTGCAAGAAGGCAGGTTGGGGATGGCTTCTGGTCGGGTTGGTGATGGGGCTTCTACCCTATGCATCCACGGTGGTCATTGCCCGATCACCGGGAGATCGCTGGGTATGGGGAGAGCTGACCTGTGTCGAGGATCTGGTGAGCTACCTGCTGCGCCTGGAGTACGGCTCGTTTCAGCTCACACCGCAGCTCGATGCTCGGCAGGTAGGGCCTGCCGAGCAACTGCTAGCCCAGGTGAGGAGGATCGGTTCAGATCTACTATGGCTCCCTGCGTTGGTTGGGTACATGGCCGCGATGCTGGCTCTTGGCGGAGCCGTAGCAAGCCGCCGCTTGTGGGGGCAGGGGTCTGTGGCACTTTCGTTCCTTTTGTCAGGACCAGGGTTGATGCTCATCAATCGGACCCCTCCGGAGGCGCTAGGCGGGCTGCTGGTGGGACGCCTTGACCAGCAGGCAGAGATGCTGCTCTGCCTGCTAGTAGCGTGGGCTGTGGACAAGGGGGTCCGCAGGCTAGGAGGGGCAGCCTGGAGGGTTCGATGGGTGCTTCCGGTGATGGCTCTGCTAGGGGCTCCACGGTCTCTGGAGCGAGCCCGGGAAGCCTACCGTCCCACGGTGCAACTCTACCTTGTCAACCTCCTGGAGACGCTCCCCCCCGGTGCGGTCGTCATCGGTGGAGATGACCTGCATCTCTTCGGCCTCCTGTACCTCCAGCGAATCGAGCACAAGCGTTCAGATATAGTTCATATCGCTCCGACGATGCTGTTTCGACCGTGGTATGCGGCTCGGATCGCCCGAGCACTCGGGGCTCCTCCGGAGGGAGTAACCGCTCGAGGGATCGTCATGACGCACCTGATTGCATCGCTGATGGCCAGGGGTCGACCCGTGTTTCTGCTGGATGCTGACGACAACTATAACGAGGTGCTAGAGCGCTTTCCGAACTATCCGGAGGGGGTCACCATCCGGCTGTTGGCACCTGGCTCCACCCCACCGGAGACGGCACAGATTGAAGCCCTCAACGAGGCGCTCTTCGCCCGCTACACGCTGGAGGATCGGCCGCCGGAGCGGGGGAGTTTCGGGGCAAGGATTGTCCGGGATTACGCTCGTCCCTGGCGGTTCTTGGCTGCCGAGTATGGAGAGCAGCAGCGCTCGGCAGAAGTCGCTCGGATGGAGGCGAGAGCCCGATCCTTCGAGCCCTTATCTATCCCCCTAGGCCCCCCGGAGGAGGTTGCAAGGAGCAACGTAAACTACCGCTAGAAGCGAACGTCCTTCCTTTGGAGGGAGTATCCTCTATGGGCAAAAACCTTGAAATGTGTTCTTCCCTTTCTCACCTGAGTACTCCGCATCGTCTGGTGGCTGTAGCGGTTCCTCTAGTGTTGGCTTGCGGAACTGCTTCCCTAGCCCCGGTTCCGCCACCTGTACCACCCGTCGAGATTTTCCAGGAAGATCCCCCTGCCCTGTCTGCCCTGGCTTCTGCCACCCCCCCAGAGGCTTCTCAGCCGGAGTCGCTTCGGCCATACCAGGGGGCTTTCCTAGCGGACGATGCGGCGAAAGCCTTCCCCGAGCGAGCGATCTTGGCACAGACGACCTCGTTGCGGCTCCGCAGGGATTCCCCCGAGAATACCTCCGAGCGCATTCGGAAATGGTTGTCTCCCAGGACTGTCATCGTAGTTGAGAATACCCCTGATTTTCTCCGCTTCGTCCTTGAGCTTGCTGAAGTTCGTCTGCTCCTCTGGGCAGCTCACGACGATTTCTTGCAAGTGCCTGTCAAGGCTACATGCCTCGCCCTCCGTCCCGGAATCTACCCCCAAGGCCCTCCCAGCGATCCTGATCGGGATGGGGTGGGAGTTTGGGT
>JANWXX010000441.1 GCA_025057345.1 Polyangiaceae bacterium
AGGTGGCAAACTCTCGGACGTATGGAATGCAACGGCGACTCCCCAGGGGAGTAAGACCCGGTTCGTGGGGGCTTCATGGAACGCGACCCTGGCACCTGGTGGTAGCGCGTCCTTCGGTTTTTGTGCCCACAAGTAGGTAAGTGGGGCTGGTGTTGCTCAGGGGAGAGGGGGTTGCTACCGTCCCCGGCCACCACCGATGACCACCTCCCTCGACCACTTCTGGATGCCGTTCACGGCGAACCGGCAATTCAAGGCTGCTCCCCGGATGATCTCCCGCGCTAGCGGGAATTTTTACTACACCCCTGAGGGACGGGAAGTGCTCGATGGTACGGCAGGCCTCTGGTGTGTCAATGCTGGGCATTGCCGCGAGCCCATTGTCCGTGCAGTCCAGGAGCAGATCGCCTCGCTGGATTTTGCTCCCACCTTCCAGATGGGCCATCCCCTAGCCTTCGAGGCTGCGGAGGCAATCTGCCGCATCACGCCAGAGGGTATGAAGCGGGTCTTCTTCACCAACTCCGGTTCCGAGTCAGCGGATACGTCTCTCAAGATCGCGCTTGCCTACCATCGAGCCCGTGGGGATGGCGCCCGCCGGGTGCTCATCGGACGGGAGCGGGGCTACCATGGCACCAACTTCGGTGGCGTCGCTGTGGGCGGTATCCCGATGAATCGAAAGCTGTACGGAGGGTTCCTTGCGAGTGTGGATCACATGCGCTCCACCCACGATCTGGCGCGTAACGCCTTCACCCGGGGCCAGCCAGAGTACGGAGCCGACTTCCTCGATGAACTGGAGACTCGTATCCTACCTCTCCATGACCCGTCCAACGTAGCGGCCATCATCGTGGAACCTATGGCTGGGTCCACAGGCGTGTTGGTTCCACCGAAGGGCTACCTCCAGCGGCTCCGGTCCATCTGCGACAAGCACGGGATCTTGCTGATCTTCGATGAGGTGATCACCGGGTTCGGTCGCCTCGGTACACCGTTCGCAGCCGATTTCTTCGGCGTCAAGCCGGACATGATCAACGTGGCCAAGGCCATGAACAATGCTGCCGTTCCCATGGGTGCGGTCATCGTCCGTGACGAGATCTACAACACCGTGATCCATGCATCCGCTGAGGGCACCATTGAGTTCTTCCACGGATATACCTACTCTGGTCACCCCCTAGGCTGCGCAGCCACCATCGCAACGCAGAAGCTCTTCGCCGAGGAGGCCCTCTTCCAGCGGGCTGCCTCCCTGGCCCCCTACCTGGAAGACGCGGTCCACCAGCTCCGCGGAACCCGTCATGTCATCGACATCCGAAACCTTGGCTTCGTGGCCGGGATCGAGCTGGAGCCCCGCCCCGGCGCTCCAGGTCGTCGTGCCTACGAAGCCCTGGTCCGCTGCTTCGAGGCAGGCTCCCTAATCCGAGTTACCGGAGATATCATCGCGCTCTCCCCTCCCTTTACCTTCGAGAAAGCTCACGTTGACCGGCTGATTGACACCATCCGTAGGGCCTTGGAAGCCATCGAGTAGGCAGTCTCCCTCCGCGACCTCTCCTGTGTCTCTCGGGGGGGCCTCCTCGCGAGCGCCACTCGTCGCGATACCAAAGTTTCTCGACCAGCGTCTGCGCTAGCGTACGAGCTGAAAACGTCTAGGAGCTGCATATAGGAAGTTCCCCCCGTCGTGTCTAGCCTTGCCCGAATGCATCTATGGCTACCTGCCTTCAAGGACAGCTAGGCAAGCCTGGGGCCTCTCAAGCGGTTGGCGCCTTTGATGGTTATCTCAGCCCCTACTTCTCACATCTTGCGGAGCGAGCGGATGGAAGCGGAGGCGTTGTCCTTGTGCTGCTTCCCCTTGGCGGTGTTGACGATGTACACAATGAGGAGCTGGTTGCTGTTCCCTGTGTCGACAGTGGCATACTCAAAGTAGCAGGGATCCCCGCCGTTGAGGGTGCAAGGGCCATCGCCGATGTTGGCCTTAAGCGAGTTGGGGCCCAGGGTGCCTACCTTACGGGCACCCCAGTCCGGCGGGGACGCCATATCGAGGAGTCGAACCATCTCGCTGATGCGGCGAGTAGACTCGCCAGGTTTGTTGAAAGTGACAAAGGCGAGGGCGGCGTACTTGTCCGGGGACAGATACTTGATCCAATCACCGAAAGGGGTGCGAGTCCAACCGCCAGGCGCGTTGAACTGAACTCCTGCGTTAGGGATGGTTACCGTCTCCCCTGTTGTTCCCGCAGAAACCCCCGTGGGGCCAGTGCTCGTCTTGGTATCGGTCTTAGACTTCCTGCAGCAGCCATCGAGCATCGGTGTCGCCAACGAAAGGATACCGCAGAGCAGTACATCCAAGAATCGACCTTGGCTCATCGATACAACCTCGTAGAAAAAGCGAGTGGTTCCACATTACACGGAGCCTGCCCCCTATGGAACTTCTATCTTTCGTCGGGGCGCAAACAGACCGAAGGGACGCCTGCGATGTATTCTGGGCTGGGGAAGGTCGAAGCGCAGAAGGCCGGATCGCGTGGGGCACCGATCTGAACCGAAACGGCTTGGGAGCCAAGGAGACGACGACGGAACACCCCTCGAACGCATTCGTCTCCCTGAGGCGTCTCGCCGTAGGTGCAGACTCCGCCTTCGTTGGGGATGGTCCAGGCCTGGCCGGTGTCGTAGATCAGGTTCATCTGGTACTTGCCCCGGGGAAGGCACCCCTCCATGACCCGAACATCCAAGCGGTTCTTCAATTGCGCGCGAACCTGCTCGGCGATGGAGGTAGGGTTGAGGATCGGTTCACCATTCAGGGCCTGGAAGGAGGGGGTAACTACATAAACAGGGGCTGCCGGGTTCTGTGGTTCGGGGATGCAGATGACCGAGGGGCGGAGGGCAACATCCAGGCTCTGGACTGGGCGAGGAGGGCGAGGTGCACCGGTTTGTGGGTCGTGGAAGGTTCCGACGGTGGTGGCCAGTAGGTTCTCGTGGAGGATAAGCCCCTGGAGGATCACTGCAGGGCTTGCCTGGGCAGTTTGGTCGGAAGCATCTCGCGGGTCGAGCTTGGCAAGGATGGCTTGAGGAAAAAGGTTGGCGATGAGAGGGACACCAGGGGGGCTGTTTGGAGGCGTCTCGGGGATAGTGAGCAGCGATCCCTCAGGGCTTACGGCGGGATAGATCCAGAACTGATCGTGAGGGGGGATCGTCTGGAGCAGGTAGGGGGGGGAGACTCCCAGGGTGCGCTCGCTGGGGGCCTCTCCTGCAGGCTGGGGGTAGGCCCCAGGAAGGCCAGATCCCAGCGTCAGCCGAACGAACATCCGAGTGGCCTGGGCAGGGTAGCTTGTGGGTGGAACCAGGAAGCGCTCATCTTGCGGCAGGATCACCTGAGTTGGGTCGGTATTCACCGTGAGGGGAGGTCCACTGATCTCTATGCCGGTCTTGTCGGTGAAGGTGGTGGGACGCTCGTCCTTCACCCCAGCTACATGGAAAATGGGGCGGGCGAAGGGCAAAGGTTGTCCTAGAGTGACGGTAATGTTTCGAATGTTGGCCCCATTCTCCGGGATCTTCAGCTTCCCGTCGGCTCCTGGGATACCGACCTCAAGAGTCTGGTAGCGGGCGGGCTTCCCCTGGAGTACCTCGCTCATGTTGGCGATCGCGCCGCCTCCAATGTCGCCGGCAGTAGGGAGCTGATTCAGCTTCATGATGGGGGAGAAATCACCGTCGCGGTCGTAGAAACCCCGAATCTGGTATCTCCCCGCTGGCAGTGGACCAATGGCCCAGCGGCCGCTCACCGTTACCGGGGGGAAGTTCTCCGGTGGGCAGACCACTCGGTCAGGATCCCCAGAGGTGTTCTTAGGAAGTTGACTTCCCAGCGCGGCAAAGAGGGTATCTCCGGGGACCACGCCGAACTGAGTAGCTGTAGTCCCCAACCCGTCCGGGGCTGGCAGGAGATCCTCATGGAAGACCAGCAAAATGGCAGCGCCCAACACATGCCCCCGCTGAGTACACGGTAGCGGGCCTGTGTAGATTACGCTTCCTTCTAGTGTCCCCTGAGGGGGAAAATTGGTCGTATCCACCGGTACATCGCCGCAAGAAAGCGCTGCTGCTAGCGCTACGATACACGTCCCCGCTAGAAGGAGTACTGGGCAACGAACGACCTGACGCTGAACGAAAAGAAGCGCCAGAAGTGGGCGGCGGCAAGCTGGGCG
>JANWXX010000442.1 GCA_025057345.1 Polyangiaceae bacterium
CTCGGAAAAATTCGATTACACCGGCTGGAACATTGACGATCTCGTGATTGGTACTCCCGCTTGCGATCTGGGAGGCGGAGGCACCGGGGGAGGCGGCACCGCTGGGCAGGGGGGAGCTGGGCAAGGTGGCGGCGGGCAAGGTGGAGCAGGTCAGGGCGGAGCGCAAGGCGGGGCCGGCCAGGGAGGAGGCGGTGGAGGGGGGGCTGCAGGGGCCGGTGGGCAGTCCGGTGGAGGGCAGGGAGGGGCCGGTGGTTCCTCCTTTGTCAAGGTTGCCGGTTGCACCTACGAAAAGGCAGTCGATTTGATCGGTGCTAGTGCGATGATCCAGCAAGTGTTGCTGTCATACAAGCCATCCTGCATTCGGATCAAGGTGGGCCAGACGGTCACCTGGATCGGTGAAATCAGCAAGCAGCCCTTCAAAGGGATGGTCGGCTACGGCACTCAGCCGAATCCGATTCAAGGGCCTTATTCCACCTCCCCCACCGAGATCACCTTCGATGCCCCTGGCTCCTACGGATTCTACAGCCTGATCGCCGGTGCCGAGGGAGTGGAGGATACCGGCATGTCCGGCGCCGTCTTCGTGGAACCCTGATACCCTCGTGGCCATGGATCATTTCTTGGTACTCTCCGCTCTCGGTTCCGACCGTCCTGGCCTAGTGGCAGAGTTGACGCAGTTCCTCGTAAAGCAGGGAGTCAATGTCGAGGAGAGCCGTATGGTGACCCTCGGAGCGGAATTTGGCGTGATGATGCTTCTCTCCGGCTCCGCGGATGCCTGCGAACGTGTCGTTTCTGGGAGCGGGGAAGTCGCCTCTTCCCTTGGGTTGCAGCTGCTCACACGGCCTACTCGTGACCCCTGGGCGCAGCGTTCGGCAAAAGCTATCCCCTACGAAATCCGCTTGGAGGCTATCGACCGAGAGGGTATCGTCCACGCCCTTGCTGCAGAGCTTCGCCGCCTCGACCTCAACATTGTCAACTTGGAAACCAGCTCGTTTTCCGCTCCTTTCTCTGGTGGTACTTTGTTCCGTCTGCTAGCCACCGTGGAAGTGCCCCCAGGCAAGCCGCTCCGGGCCCTCCGGGAAGCCCTCGACGCCCTAGCGGATCGGGAGAATCTCGATCTGGAGATCCGCTCCAAGGTCTAACTTGGCTAACGATCTGCTCGATCCCACGTTTCTCCGAGAGCTCGAAGTACTCCGTCGACACCTGGAGATTCGTGCCCGAAGCGGTGCAGCCGGCGAACGCCTTGCCAGCCGTCGGGGCAGCTCCGTCGAGTTTCAGGAGCACCGTCCCTACGTTCCCGGCGATGACCCGCGGCGTATCGACTGGATGGCCTACGCTCGCTCCGGGGAGCCGGTGATCAAGCTCTTTCGGGCCGAGGAGGATGTGGTGGTGCGGTTGTTGGTGGACCGGAGCGCCTCCATGGGATTTGGCGAGCCCAGCAAGCTTTGTATTGCCCGCAGGCTTGCTGCAGCGGTGGGCTACCTTGCCCTGGCCAGGCTGGAGCGTGCCCAGCTGATTGAAGCAGCACCGGAGCGCACCTTGGTGCGCCCGCCGGTGCGGGGTCGTGCCTCCTTGCCGGAGCTGCTCCGATCGCTGGGGGCTCTAGAGGCCCAGGGGGCAGTGGACCTGACGCGGGCCATCGACGGTACGGTGCGCCAGGGAGGGCGGCCTGGATTGATGGTGGTGTGCAGCGATTTCTTCGATGGGGGGCCTGTGCTCGGAGCGCTTGGGCGGGCCCGAGCGGCGGGCCACGACGTAGTGCTCTTCCAAGTGGTGTCCCCGGAGGAGCAGGCACCGATGCTGGAGGGTGATCTTCTGCTGGAGGATGCAGAAACCGGGGAAACTGTGGAACTGACCGCGGATGCCGACGCTCTGGAAGCCTACGTGCGCCGATTTGCCGGGCTCTGTGAGGAGCTACGGGCATTTGCCCGGCGCCATGGGGCCACCTACGTGCGGGTTGTAGTAGGGGAGCCTCTGGAAGAAGCGATTCGGCGGATGGTGAACCGGAGTTGCGATGGGGGACTATCGTAGGCAGGTTCAGAGCTTCTTGACCCGGTAGACGGTGCCACCAGCAGAGGCGTCCCCCAAGAATACGAACAGACTGTTCGTGGCCAGAACTCTTGGATTTCGGAGCTTTTGCCACAAAAGCTTGGGTGCTTCGGTACAGGTCGGGAGAGGGCACTGCATCGCCGTGGAGGAAAGGAAGGGTCGAGCCGGTATCGTTGACCCGACCCAGTAGATCCCATCGCTGTCGGCGCGCAGCATCCGGACCCCCTGGATCGGATACGCTGAGGGTTTCGCCAGGGCTGCCGTAGGGGTGCAGGAGGAAACCTGGCAGAAGCGCAACGGCGCAGAGAGCCCCTCTTCCATCCAAAACAGCAGCCCATCCTGGTAAGCGAGGCACAAGGGTGCCTGGAGTAGCTTCGCTAGTAGTTCCCCCTTGCCCCCGGGCCCTCCGGCATCCAGCCGCTTCAGAAGCCCGTGGTTCGCCGAGAGATCGCCCTGGTTGATCCAAAATACGGACCCTTCTCTAGTGATGACGGCACCTGGACGATATTCGTTCTTCTCCGGTGTCATCAGTGTGGGGGATGCGCAGCCAAGGCGACCACATCGGTGAACCGTACCATCGGTGAAATCTGGGCTTGTCCCCTCCTCGATCCAGAACAGGGAGGTTGCATCCACAGCAAGCGCTGTTGGCTTAATGTTCGTCACCAACACCGTTAGATCCTTGCAATCAGGGAGCGTGCAGGAGGAAATCTTCCCTGCCTCTGCCAGCAAGAGCTGTCCCTTGTCCGCAAGCATCTCCCGGGGGCTGAGGATCCCGCTGGCTAGCTCCACCACGGCCTCACCCCCTACCGGTGTCCGGAATAGGGTTCCGTTACGAACCCAGTAGACCTCCGTCTCCGTTGCTGCCAGCGCCTCAATGCTGCCCAAGTTGTCTGTTTCGTTGGCGCTCCACACAATCCCGGTCTCCACCGTGCCTCCCTGACCTGCGGAACCACCGTCACCTCCCTGACCTACTCCGCTGGAACCAGCGACCACACCTGCCGTGCCCCCATCGCCGCCTTCTCCACCTGCTCCTGCCCCAGCGTGACCGCTTGTTCCTACGGCCATACCACCCTGTCCTGCTGTGCTTGGGCCCCCAGAGCCGCTGGTCGCCCCGGCCTGGCCTCCACTGCCGGTGGTTTCCAACGCTCCTCCCGAGAGACCCTCGCAATCGGGGAAGCATGACCCCATTAGAGCACCGTAAGGAAGGGGATCCATGCAAGGGAAGCGCGCATCGCTAAAAGATACCGCATCTCAGGTCGAATCGGTGGTGCGAGGGCTTCTCGGGTAACCTGCAAGACAACCAGCTTACCTGCCGCTTAGGGTGGGGGTAAGGTCTGCTCAAATCCCTCAGGGGAGGATCGCTCCGATCAGGGTGATTGATGACCCGAATCGGGTATTTGTGAGGGAGAATTTCAGGGATTGTGGTGGCACGGCGGCTGGTGATCTTCTTCACACCGAATGGGACAGTACCAAAGCGGTGGAAACCCAACGGGAGCGGCTCCTCGTTCACGTTCCCCGCGGGGTCGATCCTGGAGCCGTTGGCACCTGTGAAGCAGGACGTGATCATCCGCGACGGGATCGATTTCGTCGGTGTGTCGAATCACGAGGGAGGAATGGCAGCGATGCTTACCGGTGGAGGAGGGGTGGGCTCCTCTAGCGGTGGAATGTCCGTGGATCAGTACGTGGCAGCGAAGATTGGACAAGGAGATCGCTTTCCATCGCTGGAGTTGGGTGTGCAGACCAGTGCCTGGGGCGGCAACGTCCAGACCCGGATGTGCTACAGCGGCCCCGGGGTGTTCGTACCTCCGGACGACGATCCGGGAAGTGTCTACAACCGGCTCTTCGGCGATCTTGTCGAGGATGGGAACGTCATCCGAAGGGCCATCCAGGGGGGACGTTGACACCACCGGGCTCCGATGGATTCAGGCGCCTCTCGTCCTTCGTAGATCGGGTGGTTCACGGAGTCTGCGAGGTACCTGGGCCGGAAACCTCTTGCACTGAGGTCATGCCTGGTCGCCGGAGGCTCCGGAGGCTGACCCGTGCTGAGTATGACCGGACCTTGCGCGATCTCTTTGCCCTTCCGGTGCACGGCGGTAACCTGGCAGGTGGAGCTGGATGTAG
>JANWXX010000443.1:0-1604 GCA_025057345.1 Polyangiaceae bacterium
AACAGCTTCGGGAGGATGCCAAATTGTTGTGCGCTGAAGCGAAGCGTTGTCGCAGCATTCTGGACAAGATGGCAGCGCGCTTGGAGGGCGGTGCAGGGGAGGTTCCCGTCCGACTTCAGGCTGGGGAGCTGCTTGCAGAGCTGAGGCACTCGCTGGGGCCGGAGCGAGGTACTCGGTTGGAAATCTCTGGAGAGCTGGGGGCTTCCCTAGTGGTACCGAAGCAGGTGCTAGGCCAGATCCTGCTCAACTTGGTGCAGAACGCCTTTGATGCGGTGGAATCCTTGGGGGCAGCGGGGAGGGTGAGGGTGGAGGTATTCCATTGGGAAGGGGAGCTCTGCTTCTGCATTCAAGACAATGGCCCCGGATTCAAGGAGGGGTTGCTGGAAAGGCTGGGGGATCCGTTCTTTACCACCAAGGCACCTGGGCGAGGCATGGGGCTTGGTCTGTTTCTTTCCGTAACCTTTGCGGAGCGTATCGGGGGGCGGATCGAGGTGGAGAATGAACCTGGTGCTGGGGCAAAATGTTTCGTTTTTTTGGGGGGGGGTACCGGGTGAACGAGGCGTTGCGATCCGTGTTGTTGGTGGAGGACGATGACGCGTTTCGGCGGGTGTTGGCCCGAGCGCTACAAGCGCGGGGGTTCGAGGTGCGGGGTGCGGCGAATGGAGAGGAGGGGTTGAGGTTGGCGAGGGAGGAGAGCCCAGAATACGCCGTGGTAGATCTGAAAATGGAGGGGATGTTTGGTTTGGAGGTAGTCAGGGAGCTACGGGCCATCGACGAGAGCACAAGGGTGGTAGTTCTGACGGGCTATGGGAGCATTGCGACAGCACTTCAAGCAATCCACCTGGGGGCAGTGCATTACCTGACGAAGCCGTGCGATGCGGATACGGTGGTGGCAGCGCTGGAGCGTGGGTTGGAGAGCACGGTAGTAGAGGGGGCAGAGGTTCCCACGCTAGCCAGGGTGGAGTGGGAGCACATTCATCGGGTGCTATTGGACTGCGGAGGGAGCATATCGGAGGCGGCGAGACGGTTGGGGATCCACCGACGATCCCTGCAACGAAAGCTGGCCAAGCCGGTGCGGCGGTGAGCTAGAACGCCAGGGGTTTCTCCCGGGGTGGTATCGATTCAGGAGGAATCAGGTGGGGCGAGGGGTATTCCTCGGGAGGAGTTTCCAGAGCTCCATGGCAGGGATGATGAGGAGAGAAAGTCCTGTACAGAGGAGGATATCCTCGGAGGAGAGGGGAAAGGTCTTGAAGACTGGGCGGAGCGGCTCGATCACCAGGGAAACCAAGTGGATGGAAGCGCTCATGGCGACGGCGATCAACAAGGGGACCGAGATGACTGGGCGGAGTGTGAGCAGGGACTCAGAGGCGGAACGACAGCTGAAGGCATGGACGAGAGGGCTAAGGGCCAGCAGAGTGAAAGCGAGGGCACGAGCTGGTGCCAGGTCAGCTGCCGTGGTGGAGGGAGCACGGTTGTAGAAGAACAAGGCAGCGACGCCCATGACGGCTCCAACGTAGGCGATACCCCACCAATCTCGGGTGTCGAGGAGGCTAGCATCAAGGTAGCGTGGGCGTTCTTTCATTTGGCCTGGGGAGGGTGGGTCG
>JANWXX010000443.1:1614-4150 GCA_025057345.1 Polyangiaceae bacterium
TCCCGAGGGCCAGTGCTGGGAGGCCATTGGTGACGAGGTTGATCCAGAGGATCATGAGCGGGGTAAGGGGGAGCCAAGAGGGGGAAACCGCGGTAGCAAAGACTGCGACGCAAAGGCCCATGTTGGAAGACAGGAGGAAGAAGATGAACTTTTGGATGTTCCGGTAGATGGCGCGGCCCTCACGAATGGCGGCGACGATGGTGGTGAAATTGTCGTCGGCGAGCACGAGGTCGGAGGCTTGGCGCGCCACGTCAGTACCCATTTTGCCCATGGCAATGCCGATGTGAGCTGCGCGCAGCGCTGGGGCGTCGTTGACTCCATCGCCGGTCATAGCGACTACGTGGCGGTGGGCCTTGAGGGCGTTGACAATGCGCAGCTTTTGTTCGGCGGTGGTGCGAGCGAAAACGCGGATGTGCTGGACCCTACGGGCTAGCTCTTCGTCGCTCATCGCTGCCAGCTCGTCTCCGGTGAGGGCCTCGTCTCCCTCCTGCCACAGTCCGATCTCCCGGGCGATGGCTCGCGCGGTGAGCCGGTGATCCCCGGTGATCATGACCACGGAGATTCCGGCGTCACGGCAGGCAGCGATGGCCTCCGGCACACCAGGTCGAGGCGGGTCCATCATCCCGACCAAGCCGAGAAGAGTCAGGTGCTCCTCGGGATCACCCTTGGGATGATTACGTCGGCAGAGCGCCAGGACCCGGAGTGCCGCGCTGCTCATGCGCTCCGCCTGGGCCATGACTTCGCGTCGGTCATCCTCGGTGATAGGATGAACGCCGTCGTTGCGCTCAATATCGGTACACCGGGGTAGCAACACGTCGATGCTGCCTTTGACATGGGCCACTTCTCGTCCATGCCCGTCCAAAGTGACCACAGTCATCCTTTTGCGGTTGCTGTCGAAGGGGAGCTCACGGACAATTTGGTTTGAGGAGCGTACCGCTTCGGCTTCTACCCCTCCTCGTGCAGAGAGCACAAGAAGCGCACCTTCTGTTGGATCTCCAACGATCTTCCAACCTGTCTCATCATCCTTAACCAAGTGGGAGGTATTGCAGAGCAGCGCGGTTTTGAGCAAGTGCCAGAGGGGCTCGGGGGCTTGCCCTGGAGGAATCGGCTGATTCTTGTGGAGTAGCCTTCCTTCAGGGTTATAGCCTTCTCCTTCCACTTGGTAGATCTCACCGCCAGCCCAAATCTCCCGAACCATCATCCGATTCTGGGTCAGCGTTCCCGTCTTGTCGGAGCAGATCACCGAGGCGGCACCCAGAGTCTCCACCGCCGGGAGCTTGCGGACGATGGCTCCTAGTTTGGCCATCCGTTGGGTACCGAGCGCCAAGGTGATCGTCGTGATAGCGGGCAACCCCTCGGGGATGGCTGCCACAGCCAGGCTCACGGCCTCCAGCAGCAGGGAGCTCCAGCTCCGGGGCTGTACCCCGGTCAGTACATGGTGTCGCAACATGCCCCAGATGAACAGCACCGCTGAGAGAGCTAGGCATCCCATCAGGATGCGCTGGCCAAAGCGCTCCAATTGGGCCTCCAATGGAGTTTCCCCTTCTTCGGTTTCCGCCAGTGCTTTGCCGATTTTCCCCAACTCGGTACGAGCTCCGGTGGTCACCACCACCGCGCGCCCCTTTCCTCGGACAACGTTGGTTCCCAAAAACACCATGTTGGCGCGGTCCGCCATAGGCGCGCTGGCATCCAGTATGGCTCGTGCGTCTTTGGTAGATGGTACGCTCTCCCCCGTGAGGGCTGCTTCCTCCACGGCTAGATCTGCTGCCACGAGAAGCCGTGCGTCGGCAGCCACCGCGTCGCCGGCTTCCAGCTCAAGAATATCGCCTGGCACTACGTCCTCGGCGGCTACCTCCAGCACCTTACCACCCCGACGGACCTTGGCCGTAGGTACAGCCATTTTCTGGAGTGCTTCCAGCGCTGCCTCCGCTCGCCGCTCCTGGAAGAACCCTAGCAAGGCATTGAGCACCACGATGAGCAAGATGGCGATGGCATCCCCGTAGTGCTCCAGAAAGTTCTCCTCACCCCCCGTCGACGCTCCTACCACGCCTGCTAGCACTGCAGCGGCTAGGAGGGTTAGCACCAATGGGTTCTTGAACTGCTCTAGGAAGCGGATCAACGCACTGGCCTTGGGTGGTTCCGGGAGTCGGTTCTTGCCTACCCGAGCCAGTACCTCAGCAGCCTGAGCAGGCTCCAATCCAAGGTTATCTTTGACACCAAGACGATCCAGAAGCTGTTCAAGGGGTTCTACGTGGGGGGGAGGAGCAGTGGTCATCAATGAGGGGCCCTAACCTTACTCCCTCGACCGCCAATCGCACGACCTTTGGAAGATCTGGGTTGGGGCGGTCGAGATCTGGGTTTTGAGCAAGTTTTCCGCAAAGGTCTCCCTTGATTAGCCTTGGTTTGGGGTTTCGGGCTACTGCCTCCCCTCGTGGCCCTGCCTCCGACCTCTCACCTTGCCTCTAGGAACCCGTCGTCTCCCCGTTCTCTGTGCTGGTTGTGCTTCTTGCTCCTGGTTGTGCTCGGATGCCTGCTG
>JANWXX010000444.1 GCA_025057345.1 Polyangiaceae bacterium
AAGTACGATCGTTACCGGCTTAAGATCTATGAGCGGGTGGCGGGTCTCCTCCGGGTCTGGTGCGATGAACTGCTCTTTGCCCGCAAAGAGCGCGTTCGTATCGAGCGAGCTTGGCCCCTGCGTACTCCTCCCGAGGCACGCCTGCTCCACACGCAAGCCGATGGCCCCTGGGAGGCCAGCAACCGCCACGGCCTTCCCGCCCTACTCCCCTTCGACTGGGACGAGTTTTCCCGGGCTGTCCAGGCCTTCTGCCCCACCAATGCAGCAGCTATCCGGGCCGAACTGGTAGCCTTGATCCCCTACCTTCAAGAATCTGCTCGTGCCGCTCAGGTAATGCGCGATTGGGCCGGGGAGGATCCGACCAAACTTTACCAGCTTCTCGATCGGGTCCGCAGCAAACTTACGCTAGAGGCTGCGGGGTTTTCACAGTGATCGGTGGCTTCCTTGGTGCTGGAGGGCGAGGTTCCAGTAGGATGGCGGTCCGCAACCCACCTCACGGAGATATTCCTTGGCCGACGCCCTTCGACTCCCTGCCGAACAGCGGTACCCTGCCGAGCTAGCTGCCCTCAAAGCCAACGACAAGGATCCTCGCCCCCCTGGCTGGAGCCTCTCGCCTCGCATGGTCGAGACGTTCATCCTGGGCAGCCAGGGCAAGGAATTTTCCTACCAGGATGGGAAGGAAACCCGCACAACCGTCATCCGCAAGAAATTTTACGGAGATGACATCCTGGTTCAGCGGGCCATCGTCACGTTGGCCAGCGACCGGGGTCTCCTGCTGGTGGGCGAACCTGGCACTGCGAAGAGTTGGCTCTCTGAACACCTGGCTGCTGCGGTCTGCAACAACAGCCTCCTCACCATCCAGGGGAGCGCTGGCATCACCGAGGATCAGATCAAATACTCTTGGAACTATGCCCTTCTTTTGGCCAAAGGGCCCTGCCCCGAGGCCCTCGTTCCCGGGCCACTCTACATTGGCATGCGCGACGGCATGCTAGTCCGCTTTGAGGAGATCACCCGTACCCCCCATGAAGTCCAGGATACGCTCCTCTCCAGCATGAGCGACAAGGTGATGATCATCCCCGAACTGGGCGATTCTGGTGTCATTTTGGCTCGGCGCGGATTCAACATCATTGGCACCGCCAACACCCGCGACCGCGGTGTCAACGAGATGTCCAGTGCCCTCAAACGGCGCTTCAACTTTGAGACGGTACTCCCTGTTGAAGATCTCCACGAGGAGATCAACATCGTCCGTAGCCAGGTCACCTCCATGCTGGCTGGTACCCCCGCAGACAAAACCCAAATCTCAGATCAGGTTCTTGAGCTGCTGGTCACCACCTTCCATGAGATCCGCCAGGGACACACCCTGGATGGTGTGAAGATTGACCGAGGAACCGGCGTTATGTCCACCGCCGAAGCCGTTAGTGTCGGCCTTCACTCGGCCCTCTTCGCTAGCTTCTTCGGCAAGGGCACCGTCGACCCAGAGCATGTGGTCATCAACATAGCCGGCGCTGTTGTCAAAGAAAACAAAGACGATATCAAGATTCTCCAAAATTACTGGGAGGTCGCCGTCAAGCCCAGGGCCAACAAGCAAATTGGCCTCTGGAAGGCTTACTACAAGGCCCGAAATTACCTCAAATTACCCCGGAAGATTTATGCCCCGCCCCAAGGCTCCCGATCCGTCCGCGGCCCTCCCTGCTTCCGCGGACGCCACTGCCTCCCTTCCCCCTGCGGATGCGTCCACGATTGCACCGGCGAATGTGGGCACGTCCGTCTCCCACGAGGCTGCCCCGCCTCAAGAAGCCGCCCCATACGCGGAGGAGAAACCCTCGAAGAAACCGAGAGTACGAAAGAAGAAAGAGGCTGCAGAGGTGACCACGGCTACCGAGCCCCCCACGGCCACAGAGACGGAGGTGATTGCGGGGGCCGAGACGGAGGCAACAGCGGAGTTTCAGGAGGGAGAGACGAAGGCCAAGAAGGTACCGGCCAAACGCGGGAAGAAGGCGGCAGTAGACCCAACGGCGCTCGATATTCCAGAGCTAGTCGACCAGGTGATGAGCGACGAGCGGGTCATCTACTTTGGCGTCAAACACTTCAGCCCCGCCTGTGCTTGGCAGGTAACCAACCTGATCCACGAAGTGCGCCCAGTGGCTGTATTGATCGAGGGGCCTGAGGATGCAACGCCTCTCATTCCGTACATGATCCACGAGGACACGAGGCCACCTTTCACAATTTTCTCTTCTTATGTTGATAAGGAGAACCATTTTGGTCTCAACGGTACCCTAAGCCCCTCAGAGAGCATCCCTGCGCGGTACCGATCCTGGTGGCCTTTCACCGAGTATGCTCCCGAGTATGCGGCCATGAAGGCGGCGCGGCAGCTCGGCGCTGAGATTCGCTTTATCGACGCTCCGCTACTGGCAATGATCCCCTACCACCATGTGCCTCGCCGAGAGCACACCCGCACAGTAGACGATCGGCACTTGGCGGAAAATCGCTACTTTGAAGCGCTCCGCCGCCGACAAAGACGCCGATCCTTCGAGGAGTTCTGGAATGCTAACTTCGAGGTGGTAAGCCAGCAACTGGACCCAAGAACCTTCCAGCGGCTTGTACTCACTTTCGCAGCCTGCGCACGGCGCTCCGGGGGCGACGAGGCCAGCTTGGAAGCCGATGGAACACTGCTTCGGGAAGCACTGATGCGCCACCACCTCGACGGGGTGCTCAAGGAGAAGCCGGAGGGCAGGGTTCTGGTGGTGACGGGTGCCTTCCACTCGGTGGCGCTCCCCTTCACCAAGGGGCAGCGACCCAAGATCAAGGCGGACAAAAACTTGGAAACCCTGCTTACTGGGCACTCGTTCCAAGCACTGGCGACCCTCTATGACCTCAACCGGCTTCCTGCTTACGGTCAGTCGGTGTGGGAGGCGATGAAGGCAGGTTCACCAGAACCTTTCAACGCGGCGGCAATCCAGATCCTCATTGAGGTGATGCGCAAGGCCCGCGACTACAAGGAGGTGGTGAGCACCGCCGACAGCGTAGGTGCCTACCAGGTAGCTCGGAACCTCGCAGTGCTCCGGCAGAACGCCCAGATTACGCTGGACGATCTCCAGGATGCAGTCCAGATGACCTACATCAAGGGGGACCACCGGCTTCGAGGGGCCGAGGTGCAGCGGGCGGCGGAGGAGATCCTCGTTGGGAGCCGGCTCGGCCGCATCACCGCGCAGGCAGGACAGGCGCCTATCATTCGAGACTATTATGCCCTATGCAAGCAGTATAAGTTGGATATCACCGGTGCCATGAAGGAAGTCCGGTGCGATGTAGGGAAGCAGGAGGAGCACCGCCACAAATCGTCGTTCCTCCATCAGTGTGATTTCCTTGATATCCCTATGTTCTTCTCGCTGAGTGGGGGGTACAGCCGTACTTCGCACTACCGGGGGCCCAACTTGGCCACTGGCGAAGGCATGGAATTGATTGCCGAAAGCTGGGGGGTCCAGTGGAGTGTCAAGGTCGATGATCGTCTCCTCGAACTCTCGGATCGGGGCACCTCGGTGGCCCAGGCAGCTGGAGCACTCCTCCGGGAACAAGCCATCAAGGCTAGAGGAATCGCTCGAGACTCGACAGCCTTGCTGCTTCGCAGCGTCCAGATGATGCTGCTGGATGTATTCCAGGAACTTCTGGGTAGTGTCGAAGATGCGATTGTACAGGATGCGCTATTCTGCAGCCTGATCAAGGCGCTCAACAACTTCGTTGTGCTGCTCAGTTATCGGGAGAGCATCCCACCGCAGCTCCAGGGCCGTGTGTTGCAGAGTGTCGTCGCGCTGTTCAACAGGGCTTGTCTGCTGCTACCAACGATCCGAAACACCAAGCCGGAGCACCAGAAAGAAACCATGGATGATCTGCAGACGCTGGTGCGGATCACGCTGACCTTCGAGGCAACTCAGCTGGATAGGCAGCTTCTGACAGAGACGCTAGCAGAGATGGTGGTCGATCAGGACGGATCGCCGGCGATCCGCGGCATGGGCTACGGGGTACTGTTCTCTTTCGGGGCGACGAGCGAGCGAGCAGTAACGAGGGAGCTGAACGGCTACCTACTGGGTACAGCGGAGCGAGTGCTTCAGGCAGGAGCCTTTCTGGATGGTTTGT
>JANWXX010000445.1 GCA_025057345.1 Polyangiaceae bacterium
TGTCAGGTCGGGATCAGAAGGGGGGGGCATGGTCTGCTAGCCTTGCATCATCCCGCTATTGTTCACGATTCTCCAGAGGGAACGAGGTCGTCCAGTACGCCGTAGGATGGCATACCGCAGGTTATCTCTTTGCGTTAGGTCGCCGGAATGTGCGACGCTGCACCGACTTCTCCTGGTAGAGCCCCCCCATGAAATGCCCGAATTGTTCCGCTGAGAACATCGAGAATGCACGGTTCTGTGCCAAGTGCGGCACACTGATGCCTGTCCACGAAGATGAGCAGGATGCGCTGATCGGCCAGATGGTGGGCGGTCGCTACAAGATCCTGAAGATGCTTGGCGAGGGAGGAATGGGCCGGGTCTACGAAGCAGAGCGGGCCATCGCCGGTGTCACCCAGCGGATCGCCATCAAGACCCTCCACCCCCACCTGTCGAAAGATGGTCAGGTCGTTGCTCGCTTCAACCGCGAGTGTGCCACGGTAGCTCAGCTCAACCATCCAAATACGATCAAAATCCAAGATTTTGGTCAGACTGACGATGGAACGCTCTACATTGCGATGGAGTTCGTCGATGGGACCAGCATCGCCAAGGAGCTAGAAACCCGAGGCCCTATGCCTCCCGAGCGTGTCGAGCGTATCTTGGAGCAGGTGTGCGGTTCTCTTGCCGAGGCCCACAAGCAGGGGATCATCCACCGAGATCACAAGCCTGAGAACGTGGTGCTGATGAATGTGGGGGAGGATACAGATGTGGTGAAGGTGCTCGACTTTGGGATCGCCGCCCGAAAGGAGTCTACCGATGCCAAGAAGGAGGCGAAGCTTACCCAACAAGGGATGGTATTGGGAACGCCACCCTACATGAGTCCAGAACAGTTCACCGGCAAGGAGTTGACGGCCCGCAGCGACATCTACTCGTTGGGTGTGATGGCCTATGAGATGCTGACTGGGAAGCTGCCCTTCGAAGCCAATACCCCCTGGGAGTGGGCCACCAAGCACATGATGGCGCAGCCTTTTCCCTTCGAGGATATGCCCACCACCAGCAATATCCCCAGCAGGATGAAGAACGCCATCTTCCGAGCGCTCGCCAAGAACCCAGAGGATCGTCAGGAGAGCGTCAAGGCTTTTTTCGAGGAGCTACGCGGTGGGGCGACCGGCGATCCTTCCAGGCTCTCCATGGTTTCCTCCCCAGCTATGACCCCGGACGTTGGGCGTCTGCAGAGCGGCACGCAACTTGGCCTTCCGCTACAGGATCCGTCTTTGATGGGCGCTCCACCTGCAGTGATTCCTGGGGTTCCCCCGGTCGTCCCACCGCCTGCCCCTCCGATCGCTCCCGGTAGTTCTGGTCCTAGCAAGAGTGTTCTTTACGGCTTGATGGGTATCGTTGGGCTGGTGGTGTTGGTGGCTGGTGGGATGCTGGTTGCTCGCATAAGCAAGAAGGATTCCTCCACGGCCCTCACCCTCGACCCCAACGCCACCGGTGACCCTGCCACCGTGACCGCTCTTCCCCCCCCGACGATCTCCGGGTTGGCTTCTGTTACCGCACCTGGCAGCATAGATCCTCCGTCCACTACTCCACATCCCACGACGACTGCCGCAGCTACTGCGACGGCTACCTCCAAGCTCTCCGGCGATGCTGCTTGTGCCGAGGCCATGCGCCAGTCCAACAGCAACCTCACCAGCGCCCTAGCTCACTACCAGAACTGCAGCGGCCCCCAGAAGGACAGCACCCGCCGTACCATCGCGGGCAGCATTCCAGGGGCGGTCCGCTCTGCGGTCAATCGCAACGATTGCAAAGGTGCTCGGAGCATCGCTGCTTCCGGCAGGCTGGTCGGTGCTGCCCCTATCAACGTCGACCAGCAATACCCCCAGTGCAAAGGGAAGTGACCTGGTTGCGGAGGGGAGCCTCTTGACCACCCGGTGTCGCAGATGTTACGCCTAAGGCCCGGTGCTTCTCCCTGAAAGCATTCCTCCTCCCGTGATGACCTCCTTCCTCTTGCGCTCTCATTGTAAGGGAAAGGTTGTTTGTGTTCCCTGGGGGGCAAGTGGGGGAGGGTGAAAGGGCCGCGGTATGGGCCAACGATGGACCTGGTCTGAAATCTGTTCCGCTGGCACCTTCTGGGGGCAATGGGTCGCCCTTGATGCCTGCTGCTACCAGCCGGGCGATACCTCCATCCCTGCAGAGGGAGAGCTGGTTGACCATGACGAAAACCTTGCGGAACTTTGCCGTCGCCTAAGAGAGCGGAGCCGAAGTCACTGCGCCATTCTCTTTTGCGAGGAGCCAACTCCCCCCTCGACTTGTGGGAGCCCACGGAGTATGGGGTTTCTGCATCGCCTGAGGATCTAACCCTGGGCACCTGGCAGCCCTATGTCCAATCAGCGAGACTTCGCGGTCGGTTCCTTTGTGCTTTTCGGGCTGGTGGCGACCTCGGCGGTCGTGTTGACCATTGGTCACGAACGGCGCGTGTTCGATCCCAAGATCGAGTACGAAACGAGTTTCTCGGACGTTCAGGGCCTGAAGGAGGGGGCCCCGGTCCGGTTGAGTGGTATCGACATCGGCAATGTCAAGCGCATCCGCCATGGGGATCAAGCGAACGATGACAAACTCTATGTGAGGATCGAGGTGGTGCGGAGCGAGGCCGTGAGGATTCGCGAAGACTCTGTCGTCTCGATCGCCAACAAGGGTTTGCTCGGGGACAAGATGCTAGAAATCACGCCGGGGACTCCGGGGAAGCCGGTGCTCCCTCCTGGGGGGACGATCCGGGCAGAGCCTCCGGCTGATTACTCCTCGCTGTTGGCAGATGCAAAGGAGATCCCGGGGCGGGCCAAGCTGGCGCTAGGGAATCTAGAGAAGGTCACGGCCACCCTTGCGGAAGAGAGCACCCGACGAGATCTACAGCAAGCCCTCCATTCCGTGACAGTAATTCTGAACAATGTAGCCCAGGGGCAGGGCTATGCTAGCCGGTTGCTCCACGATCCGGCAGAGGCGGAGAAGATCTCCCGAGCGGTGGACGACCTGAGTCGTACGACCAGAAAGCTGAACACGGCGCTCGACCACGTGAACGCGATCCTAGAGAGGGTGAAGACGGGTCCGGGCATGGTCCACTCGGCGCTTTATGAGAATGAGGGGATGAAGGCCGTGTCCCAGATTGGGGATGCAGCAGGAGAGGTGGCGGTGACATTGCGGCAGGTGCGCGAAGGAAATGGTTTCGCCAAGAGCATGCTTTACGGAGGGCCTGGCCAAGAAAAGCTCTCGGAGAACCTCACCGCTGCCAGTAGCGATCTACGGGCCATCATGAAGGATATTCGAGCAGGTAAGGGGACTCTTGGGGGCCTGCTGGTCGATCCTTCGATCTACGAGGATATGAAATCGGTGCTGGGGAACGTTCAGCGTAACGATGTGCTCCGTGCGCTGGTACGCTACTCGATCAAGCAAGACGAGAAGAAGCCTGCAGTTACCGTCGAGGGCGGTCCGTCCAAGCCGTGAGCCGGGATGAGCGCGCCGTCACCTTGGCGGCTCTCTTCCTCGGGCTTTGTGTCGCTGCCCTGCCGTTCCCTCCGGCCACCGACTGGCCCCAGCACCTAGCCTTGTCGGCGCTACTTGGGCGACTCTGGCAAGGGGATCCTGCCACTTCTACAAGCTTTTCCGTCAATCCAGCTACCCACAATGCAGGGGTTCACCTGTTGCTGGCCGGGTTGTCCAGGTGGGTTTCTCCCCTGGTATCGGGTCGTCTGTTGCTGGGCCTCTGTCCCCCGCTGCTCCTGTTTGCCGCCCTGCGCTTGCTCCGAGGCTGCGGCTTGCCTGCTTGGCGCGCTCTACTACTCGTGCCGGCGACGCTGGGATTCAGCTTCGGTTGGGGTCTCATCAATTTTTGCCTTGGGACGGCCCTTGCCTGGTTCCTTCTCGACGGATTTCTCGCCCAGCTCAATCGCCCTCGCCTCCCCCATGCTGCGCTGCTTGCCCTGGGCTCCCTCGCTCTCGGAATCACGCATGTCATGGCTATGCTGCTTCTGTGCCTCGTGGCTATTGTGGCTTGTACGGAGCGCGCCTTGCGTTCGCCTGCACCTCGGCGGCTGCTCCCACGAGTCGTCTGCGTTGTAGCCCTATTGTTGCCTGGGTGTATCTTCGATC
>JANWXX010000446.1 GCA_025057345.1 Polyangiaceae bacterium
GATCAGGACCGGGTCGAAGCCGCCTTGTCCCTGCACCCGCGCCGTCAGCAGACCGTCGCCTCCCGGAATGACCTGGTAGACCGCATCGGGCCCCGATGGGTTGGAGCAAGCTGGCTGGAAGTCGTCTTGAAGTCCTGTTGTGCTCCCTGAGCGGGTTGTTTGTCCTCCCGCTTCCAAGGTTATCGCGACCCCCGGGCAGTCGTTGGCGATCAACCCTCCCTGGCTCGGACCGCAGTTGCGGCAGGCGTCGAAAGAAGCCCCATCCTCCAGGCAGGTGTAAACCCCCTCCGAGCCGTCGTCGCAGTCGCATGGATACTCTTGCCCCGGAATGCAGCCATTGCTGATGTCTCCTGCCTCACAGTTAAGGCAAGGGCCGAAGGATTTTCCCGTCGTTGAGCAGCGCTTTGTGCCTCGGATTCCCTCGCTACACAAGCAGAACACGTAATTGTTTGGTGTACATAGCTTTTCCAGACCGTCATCAGAAGCGATGACCGTGGGTTCAGAGCACCCGGAGAGGGTGCTGAGCACGGCGAGGAAGAGCCAGTGGAGGAGGGTCATGATCGTCGCAATGAGCGGCGCAAAGCGAGGAGGACGAGGGGGAGCAGCAGTTGGGGCATAGCAACCCCGGGAGGCCCTGGGGGGTGGCTGCACGAGGGAAGCTCGGGCGCACGGGGGGGGGGCATCTTGTTCCGGCAGTCGGTGAAGCCCCCGCTAGGCGTCAAATCGCAGGTTGCCTCACGCCAGGGGGGATAGACCGTGCATACGGCCTCTAGGTCATCCGGCGCTAGTGTGCGCATGTCCGTCGAGCCCTCCGCGTAACTGGCCCGCATCGTGGCCTCCGGATTGTTGCTATGGGACAGCCCTAGTGCATGGCCTAGCTCGTGTACCAGGATTGATTCCAAATCGTAGCGCACCCCTCTGTCTTCCGTGGTGATGATGTTCTGCCCGGAGTTGACCTCGATGTCTGCACCGAGGATTCTGCCCGTGGAAGACTCGAAGGTGACCGTGGTGTATCCCAACGTATTGGAGGCTCCCTGGTAGGGCCAGCCGTTGTCCCGGAAGAGGATCACATTGGCGTTGGGCCCCCGGGGATCGTGACCCACCTCACAGACCACGTTCTCCTGGCGGCCGTAGGCGAAGGAGGCCGGTTGGCCGCTGCACGAGACGACGGACCAGGCCCGCAGTGCCGCGTGAAAGGTGCGCTCGATCTCCCCTTGGCTGATGTTGTTACTTCCTCGTTCATGGAGGCTGAACCCTACGCAGCCAGAGGACCAGAAGAAGGGTTTTCCCTTGGTCCGGCACCCCTGCTCATCCAGCTCGCAGTCGCCTGCGCTCTTGGGAATGCACGTGGTGGAGCGGCAGAAGGCGCGGGCCTCCCCGGGAACGGAGAGGACCAAGAGCAGAAGCACCACGAGCTGCATATCCCTGGTTGTAGCTCCAGAAGGGGCTTGGCGGGATGGATCCTTGTTCCCCCAGGAGGTCAAGCCAACCAGAGGGAAACCGCATACAGGACCAATCCAAGCAGCCCTACCACCATGGGAAATCGGGCCTCGGGCCAGCGCAGGCGACCCTCCGGGGTTACGCCCCTCCATGCCAGCCAGCCGAGTCCAAGAACGGAGCTCCAGAGCCCAGCGACGACCAGTACCACCGCCCCGGTCCTTGGGGCATCTCGTCGCGCCAGGAGTACCTGCATCCGCCGTTCCGCCTGAGTGGTCGACTCATCCGGTGACAGCAAGGGCCGCGATGCTTCGGAGGTGAGCCGAGCAATGGCCCGGTTCGCCAGTGCTAGCTCGTAACCATGGGGCTGCACCAGCCATGCGGTCTGCTCCGCAGCGGAACGCATCGCTCGCCAAGCGAAAAGAGCTGCGTCGCGATCGTTGTTTGCCTCCGCCGTTCGGGCAATGTGCAGGAGCCTTGCATAGGCAGCAGGCACATGGGGGGCTCCAGGGACATACCAGCTTGCGGCTGTCCGAGCTCGGGTGGTTGCCTCCCCCCAATCTTGCCTCCGGATCGCTGCGTCCGTTTCCGCAAGTTGTTGCTCTCCCGCGGTCACTGCGCGAGTCGTCGCGAATGAAGCCGCCGCCGCTAGGACGAGGAGCCCCCCGAGGAGCTTCCTGGGCCAGATGCGAGGAGCCTCGCTCAAAGAAAATCTCGCTGGCGGAAGATCAGGCTCGACAGTGCCAGCAGCCCCACTGCCCAGGCCACTGTCTGCAACGTGGCGCCCACCAGGTGCGTTGCCAGGTTTCCCACAGTACTCTCTCCCGTGAGCAGAGGCCTTGGCGGGACGTAGACCAGTAGATTCGGCACGACCTTCGAGAGCACCACCCCTGCCTTCTTGATAGTGCTCCCGAAGACACTCTCTGGAAGCTTCGCCAGGGTGTCTGCGCTTCGCCCCACGATTACCGTACCTAGAGTGAAGACCACGCTCAGAAAGGGGGAGGAGAACGACGCAAACAGCGTTGCCAGTGCCGCTACCACCCCGACCTCCAGAAGTGCCAGGATGCCCATCCCGAAAACCACTCGCTGCTCGTCCGGTGCCCCCCCTGAGAGCGATGCCCCTATCACCAGCACCGCCAAACCCAACGGGATCGGTAGTGTCGTCGCCCACCTGGGCGCCTTCCACGCCGTCAGTCCGAGCAGCCCTGCTGCCCCCACCCCGATCCCTAGACCCAGCAGCGGCGACCTCCCTGCCATGGTACCCACAATCAGCAACACAGCCCCTGCGTCGAACGCGATGAACACTAGCAATGTCAGTACCGTCCCCAGGTACTTCCCCACTAGATACTCCCACCGGTGGATGGGCCTTGCCAGGATCGGGTAGATCGTTTTCTGCTCCAACTCTCGGTAGAGTGATGTTCCCCCCACTACCACCGCAACCAGGATCGCATACAGGGAGATAGAGGCCCCTCCAAGGTCAGATACGACTCTAGGAGCATCCTTGAGGGTGAAGGCCCCTACAGCGATGGCGTAGAGGGCTGTGGCTAGCGCCAGGGCCGCCAGCCCTAGGAGAACACGGGCTCGAACGGCCTCTCGATAGGTGTTGTAGGCGATCGTCGCGATACGGCCAAGCATGGATCGCTAGCTTGCATTCTCGCAGGTATAGTCCAGCGTAAGGGATTACCGGCGCGGCCAGGAGTTCGAAAAGGCCTCCACCTCCGCATCGCGGCCCTGCTCGAATTGGAAGCGGTATTTCTTTGAGCCTCCCTTAAAGGCCAGCTCTGGCAGGCCGTTGTGGCGAGTCTTCACCGTAACCTCGCTCACTTCGGACCAAGGGAGGAACACCGAGCCCTTGCGGGCGCGTACCTCACCGTCCAGATTGGCGGGGTTCAGGTTGTGCTCCACCTCCGTGATGCTCTTCTTGATGGATCCTACCACCGCATCAACCGCTGCCTGCCCTAGCGTCGCGCCAATCAACCCTGATGGCGAGTAACCGATTCGCCACCCCCGCCCAGTTTTGATGGCAAACAGCCCCCGGGAATCGCAAAAGAGGCTAAAGCACTCAGCGCCCTTGATCCACCCGGGAGGTGATACTGCCTTATCGATTCGCATGGTTTCCTCCGTCTTGTTGTAGGATCCTTCTCCTGCCTGCATGCTTCGCTACAGCACTCCTTGGGTCAAAGAAGCACGGCGGATTCTTCCCTAAGTTTTAGTTGCCTTCCACCCGAAGGTGCACTGGCTCGCTGCTGGTACCTCCCGCTTCCACCCGGAGCGTGAAGAACCCAGATTGGAGCATCCATCGGTGGCGAAAGGGAGGCCCTTGCAATGGGATCTTCTCGTGGTTGATGTGCAGATAGGCTTCGGTGGCCCCAGGTACTTCAGCGCGGACCAGGATCTCCTGCCGTGCTGAGAGCTGCGGGTCTAGCAGCAGTACGGCACCATCCGTCGGGTAGGTGATCCGTGGCCCTTGGGGCTGATCTTTTCCCGGAATCGGCGCTCCCTCTGGACACCGGGGAGAAGCTTGCTGCGGAGCTACGGGGCGCCCCGCTGCCCGTGCCCAGGCTAGGTACGAGGAGGGATAAACCTCGAAGCGTCGCTGCTCCACTTCCGCGGGAGGGCAACGAGTTCCGGCAATCAAGCCGGTGCG
>JANWXX010000447.1 GCA_025057345.1 Polyangiaceae bacterium
ACGCATCTTTGGATCTCTCCGGGCTTGTTGCAGTGCCTAGCGATCAAGTGGCCACTTCCAAGGTCGGACCGCATGCTCCGGCTTCCTCCAAGGAGATGAATTGGGACGAGGAGCCGACGGCCCTCCGCGAACCGTCCGCCACCCCTAGCCCCACCCCGTTTGTCTTTCCGCTCCTAGGAGGGGTCAAAGGGTTTGCCACCAAGCCTGCTCCTCGTCCCCCTGATCGCAACAAGACCCAGCCGGGGCTTGGGGCTTCCTTTGACCCCATCCCGATGCCTGCAAAAAAGGCGCCTTTGCCGCTACACCCACCTCGGGAGGCAAGCCGGGAACTATCAGCAGAGCTGATTCCGCCCAGCAGCGAAGAAGTGGTGGACGAGCGGCTAATCGAAGACGCGCCACCATCCTCGGGGGAACTTCGTGTGGCGCCTGCGCTCCAGGATGAGGCGCCACCGATCTCGCTGGCTCCAGATAGCGTGGAGGAAATCCCTCCTTCCTCGAAGCCGCCGCTCTCCATCCTGGGAGGGCGTCCGAAGCCGACACCGGAGACAAGTTCCCGGGTGAACCTGGAGGAGCTGCTAAGCCTCGGCAATGACTCTGCCCCTCCGCCGGCGTTGGGCCCTGCCTCCCTCAACTGGGATTTGGGTGCCTCCGCAGGACTGCTGTGGCAGGAGCCGGAGGCGGTGGCTCCAGGAGAGCCACCGCCCACCCCTCCACCGAGGAAGGAGGAACCCTCCAATCGCGATGGAGCACTTTGGTCTCTGCCTCCGGGGCCTCCCCCCTTCGAGGCACCTCAACTCAGCACCATGGCCCCTGCGACGGTGGTTCCCGCCTCCGTGAGCGTGGCCTCTCGGCGCTCTCCTATCGTATTTTTTGTAGGTGGGATCGCCGCGACCGTCGCTGTATTTTTCGCATTCCGTTCGACGCTCTTCCCAGTACCGACGGCTCCGGCGGCCCCTCCACAGACCAACATGACTCCCTTCTCGCTGATTCCGGAGCCGGCTACGACGACAGCCCTGCAGCCCACACCCACGATGAGTGAGCCTGCGTTCACCGCATCCAAAGGGGTACCGGAACCAGCAGTGTCTATTCCGACAGCACCTGCTCCGACCGGCAAGGTCGAGTCGGTGACAAGGAAAGAGCCCACCCCGACGATACCTTTGAGGGCAGAGCTAACCTCTCCGGTGCCGGTGGTGAAAGCGGAACCCCCTCCGCGGTCGGACTCGACCACTGTGGCGACCGCGAAGACGGAGTCGCCTCCTGCGACGACCAAGATAGAGCCTCCCAAGGTAGAGCCCTCACCTCCAGCGCCGGTCGCACCTACGGTGATGCCGCCAGCTTCTGGTTCAGACGAGTTCAACAAGGATGCGGCGCGGGGAGCGCTGGCCTCAGCGGCGGGGATAGCGGCTAGTTGTGCCAAGGAGGATGGGCCGAAGGGAGTGGCGAAAGTCCAGGTAACCTTCGCCACCAGCGGTCGGGTGACGCAGGCGGTGATCGCAGGGCCGCCGTTTGCGGGTACCTCGGTAGGTGGTTGCATCGCAGCGGCATTCCGACGAGCATCGGTGCCACCTTTCTCCGGCGCACCGGTTACCGTCACCAAGACAGTTTCGATCCATTGATCTATGCGACACTTCGTCGGCGGAGGTAGCCGTCGGGGCGAGTGGGTAGGTTCGGTGAGAAAGGATAAGTGCCGAGATCCAACGCTGGAGTAGAGAGAGAGGCGGCGCACGTTCTCGTCAACCCGGAGAGGGTGACGTAGGGAAGGGAAAGCGCGCTGCTCACAGTCATCACGCTCGCACATGCGGCATGTGACGCCGACAGGGACGGCGGTGGAAGGATCTCTCAGATCGACGCCGTCCGAGTAGACTAGCTCGCGGGCAAACTGGATTTGGCAGCCGAGGCCAATGGCCATGATAGGGTGCTGAGCGTGGTAGCCCCCGCTGTCCCGCTGGATGGTGCGGGCAATGCAAAAGTAGGTGGTCCCGTCAGGCATGCGGGAGGTTTGGAGACGGATCATGCCGGGAGTGAGGAAGGCGGCGAAGATATTCCAGCGGGGACAAGCGCCACTGAAGCGAGCGAAGCGGATACCGGAAGCACTGAAGCGCTTGGAGATATTACCGGCAACGTCGATGCGGATCATATGGAAGGGGACACCCTCCTGACCTGGGCGGCGAAGGGTGGTGAGCCGGTGGCAGACCTGCTCAAAGCCAACCCGGAAGCGACGCCCCAGCACGTCGATGTCGTAACGCTCGCCCCGAGCTGCTTTCAGGAAAGCACCATAAGGCATTAGCACAGCGCCAGCGAAGTAATTGGCGAGTGCCACACGGGCGAGGTTTCGGGATTCATCGGTGCTCAACCGTTCGTCCCGGAGGATCTCATCGATGCTCTGTCGCTGAGTCATCAGGCCAATCTGGACGGCAAGCTGGAAGTTCCGGCTGCGGGTAGGCAAAAGCTCGGAGAGGGTGAGGGTCTTCCGCGTTGGGTCGTAGCGGCGCAGCACGCCGTCAGCCTCGCCTCGACGTACCACCCGCACTCGTACTCCAAGGTCTTGCTCCAGATAGCCGACCAGTCCGGGATAGAGGTCGTCCTCGTCGAGTCTCGCCCTACGCCACAACTCCTCTGCTCCTTGCTCTAGCGCTGGAAAATGGTTCATGTGGCGCTGGATCAGCTCACTCACCTCCTCCGATGGGATCAAGGCTCGCACCTCCACCCCATCGCCGTCCGCAAGCTTGGAGGCAAGCATCTCTGCGGAAGCCCGAGCCTCCTGATAGGCCCTGTAGAGCCGGAGCACTGCTCGAGCGCAGCCGGGACTCGCTGCCACCAGCTCCTTCACATCGGTATTGTTCAACCGATCTTCCTCGAAAAGCCCATCGGAAAATGCCTCGTAGAGATCCCCGAGGAGCCGGGCATCCTCATCCGGAGCAAAGGCCCGGAGATCGACCTGAAATAGCTGCGCAATCTTCACCAGCAGCGGTGCCGGCAAGGGCCGGTGGTTGTTCTCGATCAGGTTGAGATAGCTCGGGGAGATGTCGAGTTGTTGGGCCACATAAGCCTGGCTCAACCCCGCGTTGCGCCGCAGGGTTCTCAGCTTGGGGCCCCAACGAACAGGAGGAAGTTTCGAAGAGGGAGGCATGAGGCAATTGACAAGTTTACAGATTTACAAATTTCCTTGTAAAGCGCTGAACTATTCGTTCAATCAAAGTTGTCATGAGGTCTTGACCGAGTTGACTAGTGGGAGCAAGGTGCCCTGCGTTATGCAGGAAAATCTTCCCGCAGGGGTCGAGCTACGGGGGCCGGTGAAGCCGGGCTTTGAGCGGGTGCTGACGGCGGATGCGCTGGCCTTTGTGGCTGGGCTGGTGCGAAGTTTCGGGGGGAGGCGCCGGGAACTACTGGCGGCGAGGGCAGCGAGGCAGGCGAGGATCGACGCGGGCGAGCTGCCCGGGTTCCTCCCAGAGACAAAAGCGATTCGGGAGGGATCCTGGAAGGTGGCTCCGCTGCCGGCTCCGCTGCTGGATCGGCGGGTGGAGATCACCGGTCCGGTGGACCGAAAGATGATCATCAATGCGCTCAATTCCGGGGCCAACCTGTTCATGGCCGACTTCGAGGATTCGTCGTCGCCGACCTGGGAGAACCAGATCCAGGGGCAAGTGAACCTGATGGACGCAGTCCGCAGGACGATCTCCCTGGAGACAGAGGCGAAGCGGTACGAACTCCAGGAGCGGACGGCCACGTTGTTGGTGAGGCCCCGGGGGTGGCACTTGGAGGAGGCCCACCTGCGGGTGGACGGAGAGGCAGCTCCGGGGGCCCTGGTAGATTTCGGGCTCTACTTCTTCCACAATGCTCGGGAGCTTCTGGCACGGGGGGCGGGGCCCTACTTTTACTTGCCGAAGCTAGAGAGCCATCTGGAGGCGCGGCTCTGGAACGACATCTTCCTGGAGGCACAGCGTGCGCTGGATCTCCCTCCGGGGACAATCAAGGCGACAGTGCTCATCGAGACACTGACAGCGGCCTTTGAGATGGACGAGATCCTCTACGAGCTTCGAGAGCACTCCTCGGGGCTCAACTGCGGTCG